>JANXRR010000099.1 GCA_025356795.1 Bacteroidia bacterium | reverse complement strand
GTTGCCAAGTGATTTACTCATTTTCTGACCACCAACCGTAAGCATATTAGAATGGATCCAATAATTCACAGGAGGCCTTCCGGTAGCCGCTGTAGCTTGAGCTATTTCACATTCGTGATGCGGGAATTTTAAATCCATTCCACCACCATGTATATCGAAGGTTTCTCCAAGGTATTTGGTGCTCATCACAGTGCATTCTAAATGCCATCCTGGAAAACCATCGCCCCAAGGCGAAGGCCATCGCATAATATGATAAGGAGAAGCTTTTTTCCATAAAGCGAAGTCAATCTTCTCTCGTTTTTCATCTTGGCTGTCCAAGGCACGGCCGCTTTCCATCAAGTCTTCAATGTTTCTTTTAGATAAAATGCCGTAATGATGCGAGGTGTTGTATTTCTTAACATCAAAGTAAACAGACCCGTTGACTTCGTAGGCAAGACCCAGTGCTAATAGCTTCTGCGTGAGATTAATTTGTTCGATAATGTGACCCGAGGCAGTTGGTTCTATACTGGGCGGCAAAACATTAAACAGCTTCAAAACATCATGAAATCCAACAGTGTATCGTTGAACAATCTCCATTGGTTCTAATTGCTGAAGCCTTGCTTTTTTCGCTATTTTATCTTCCCCTTCATCTGCATCATTTTCAAGATGGCCAACATCGGTTATGTTACGCACATATCTTACTTTATAACCTAAAAATCTCAAGTATCTGGAGATAATATCAAATGTTAAAAAAGTACGAACGTTACCCAAATGAACATCGCTATATACGGTAGGCCCGCAAACGTATATGCCTACATATCCTGAATTTATTGATTTAAAGACTTCTTTTTTGCCACTCAGTGAATTAGAAATTGTAAGCGGATATTTTTCAAGTTTCATATCGGATTTTAAACGCACGAAATTACGATTATTCACATTATCTCTCCTCAGGAGCATAAACACTTCTGACGAAAAAAAATATTATTAATTTGTTGGTATCGTTTGTAAAAAAAACTGTTAACCATTTTAACTTATTAATGAATAATACAAGTTGTTACCGCACACAATGAACTTAATCTACTCATCCGTGAAGGCTAACACTTGTTAACTGGATAAACTGACAGGTATTTTTAAATTGCAAACGTTTGCGAACACGATTTCTAAAAAAAAATACAGGTTTCGTAATATTTTGATAACAAATCCACTAAATTGAAATCGATTTCAATGAATAGTGACTTTAAAGCATTAGTTCTTGAAATTTTTTAGTAGTTTTTTTAACCAAACCAAAATGTATGATCATGAGAAATTTGTACAAAAGTTTGAAACAAGTATCCTTCTTCTTGTTTCTGTTCTTGTGTTCAGTTTCGGCAATCGCTCAAGAAAGAGCGGTGTCTGGAACTGTCACTGATGAAGGTGGAGCGCCAATGCCTGGCGTAAACATCGTAATTAAAGGTTCGTCCAATGGAACTGCAACGGACACTGATGGAAAGTATAAGATTGCTATCAAAGATGGCGATGTCTTAATATTTTCATTCATAGGATACCAAACCTCCGAGGTTGCTGTGGGTGTTCAATCTGTTGTGAATGCGCAATTAAATGCCGATGTTCAAACATTGACTGAACTTGTTGTTACAGGTTATTCAATTGACAAACGCAGAGAATTGACAGGATCAGTATCAACGGTAAAAGCGAAGGATCAAACTTTTGCTCCATCAGGTAATGTTGAGCAGATGCTTCAAGGTCGTGTGGCTGGCGTAACTGTAATAACCAATGGCCAACCAGGCACAACTAGTCAAATTAGGGTTCGTGGCTTTGGGGCTTTTGGTGGCAATGCACCTCTTTATGTGGTAGATGGTGTGCCTACTGGTGACATTTCATTTCTTAACCCCGATGACATTGAATCTACAACTGTATTAAAGGATGCTGCTTCTGCCTCTATTTATGGAGCTAGAGCGGCTAGTGGTGTAATTGTTTACACAACCAAAAGAGGTAAAAGAGGTCAGAAGTTAAATGTAACGTATGACAACCTTTATGGTGTTACTGATCCTGGTAAAGGACAGGATATGCTTAACCCTACTGATTTTGCTGATTGGACCTGGAGAGCAATAAAGAACACAGAATCAGCAAATGCGCTTTCAGATGGAAGAGCAGTAGATTTCGCTAAAGCCTTAAGTGGTTTCAATCATCCTCAATTTGGAGGTGGATTATCTCCTGTTATCCCTGAATACCTTAATGTAGGAGGTAAATCTGGTATAACAGGTGGTGTTGATCTTGCTGCTGAAAAGTTAAAATATAATGTTGATCCAAGACTTGGCTCCACCTACCAAGTAGTGGCAGCAAATAAACAGGGAACGGATTGGTATGGCGCGATTACCCGCACTGCGCCTGTGTTTCGTCAAACCTTAGGTTTCAGTGGTGGTGGTGAAAGTCATCGCTTTTATATTGGCTTAAGTACACAAGACCAACAGGGTATATTAAAGAATAATAGCTTCAAGAGATATGCAGTTCGCGCGAATAGCGAGTTTGATGTTTTGAAGAACTTGAGAATTGGAGAAAACTTACAGTTTACTTATAGACAAACTTTGGGTCTTTCTGGCCAAGGTGGAGGCCAAGGAATTGCGGCAGATGAGAATGACATTTTATCAGCTTTCCGTATGCCCTCCATTATTCCAATATATGATGTATTTGGCGGGTATGCTGGTACTGCGGCTAAAGGATTTAATAATCCAAGAAATCCAGTGGCTAGTCGCGATGGCCAAGAAAACGATCGTAGCTTTAATGCGGCAGGTTTTGGTAATCTTTATTTAGAATACGATCCAATTCCAGGCCTTACTCTGAGAACGAGCATTGGGGGTAATTACAGCGATTATAATTATCGTTATTATTCTAGATGGCAATATGAAAATTCTGAGAATAATTCAGCTTTTGGATTTGGTCAAGGTAATGGATACAACCTGTCATGGACATTTACTAATACCGCTAATTATAAGAAACTATTTGGTGCTCATTCAGTGGAGATGTTAGTAGGCCAAGAAGCCTTAAATACAGGTGCAGGGTGGGATAATAGTGCTTCTGGCTTAAACCCTTTTTCATGGGATCCTAATTACATTAACATGAATAATGTGGAATCTAAGCAGGCAGCTAGTTCACAGTACAAAGGAGTAAACTTTAGTTCTTATTTCGGTAATGTAAAGTATAGCTACAAAGAAAAATACATTCTCGGTTTGGTAGTAAGAAGAGACGGTTCGTCTCGCTTTGGTTCTACTACACGCTATGGTATATTCCCCGCAATATCTGCTGCTTGGAGAATATCATCTGAAAGCTTTATGCAAGCACTGCCCTTTATCAGCGATTTAAAAATTCGCGGTGGGTACGGCACTATGGGTAATTCAAACAATGTTGATCCCAATAACCAGTTCAGCCTTTATGGAGGTAACGTGGGTTCATCTTCTTATGATATTAACGGAACTAACAGCAGTGCTGTGGGTGGTTTTTATCGTACTAGAATTGGAAACCCCAACGCTAAGTGGGAAACAGCAGTTACTCAGAATATAGGTATTGACGGTCTGTTGTTTGATGGCAAATTGGATATTGTTATTGATTTCTGGCAAAAAGAGACCAAGGATTTATTACTTCAAGTTCCAATTACAGCAACTGCTGGTCCCAACGCGTCTCCTCCATCAGTTAACGTTGGAAAAATGGTTAACAAAGGAATTGATCTTATGATTGGTACTAAAGGTAATTTGACTCAGGAAATAAAGTATGAGTTGAGTGTAAATGGAAGTTTCCTGAAAAATGAAATCACAGAACTGGCTCCTGGATTAACCTATTTAACAACAGTAAATCCTGGATTTAGAGGTATCAATCCAATTCGTAATCAGATAGGACAGTCGATCTCTGCTTTCTATGGATATAAAGTAGCGGGCCTTTTCCAAACCGCTGAAGAGGTTAAGAATTCTACACAATCTGGTGCTGGTCTTGGAAGGTTTAAATTTGAAGATATAAATGGTGATGGAAAAATTGATGATAAAGACAGAACCTATTTGGGAAGTCCGGTCCCTTCTTTTACAGGAGGCTTGAATTTTACTATTAGATATAAAGGATTTGACTTTAGTGCCTACGCTTATACTTCGTTGGGCAATAAAATATTCAATGTTTCTAAATGGTTTACAGACTTCTATCCTTCATTCCAAGGTGCTGCTATCAGTTCAAGGGTTAAAGATTCATGGTCTCCAACCAATACTGGTGCTACAACGCCTATTTTTGAAAGTGCTTCTAATTTTAGTACAAATACTCAATCAAATTCTTTTTATGTTGAGAATGGTTCGTATTTAAGACTTCAAAACGTTACTTTAGGTTATACATTACCAAATAGTATTTTAGGTAGAACTGGATTGACAAAGCTTCGTGCTTTTGTGTCTACAAACAACGTGGCTACAATTACAGGTTACAAAGGCTTAGACCCAGCAGTGGGTGGTGCAGCTGATACTAACTTTGGTATTGATGTTGGTAACTACCCTTTAACTAGAAGTGTAACTGCTGGGATCAACTTAGGCTTTTAATAAAGTTTTAAACAATATTCTATGAAAAATATAAGGACAAACAAATTTATAATTTGGACTGTAATTTCAGCCCTTTTTATATCGTATTCATGCAGCGATAGCTTCTTAGAAGTGCCAGTAACGGGTCAGTTAGATGCTGGTATTTTAGGTGGAACATCAGGTTTAGATGCTTCACTCATTGCAGCTTATTCTCAAATTAATGGCAGAGGCAATAGAATGGCCAGCCCTTCTAATTGGGTATGGGGAAGTATTAGAGGTGGTGATGCCAACAAAGGCACAGACCCTGGGGACTACTCTGACATAAACCCTATTCAACGATATGAGTCTCTTCCTACACAAGGTGTAATAAGTGATAAGTATAATGGAAACTATGAAGGTATTGCCAGAGCCAACGCAACTTTAAAATTATTAAAGACTGCATCTTCTAGCGTTACTGATGGGTTTAAGACAAGTATTGAAGCTCAAGCCAAATTTCTACGAGCTCATGGTTATTTTGAGTTAAAAAGAGGTTTTGGTAATACACCTTATGTTGATGAGACAATCGATGTAGGAAGTGGAATTGAGAAAGTGAAGAATGATACTGATCTGTGGCCAAAAATTGAAGCTGATTTAACATTTGCTGTAGCTAATTTGCCTGAGACTCAAGGTCAAGTGGGTCGCGTAAATAAATCGGCTGCCAAAGCCTACCTTGCCAAGGTGTATATGTATCAAAATAAGTTTGCAGCTGCAAAGGCTCTTTTTGACGATATCATTGCAAATGGCAAAACCTCTAACGGTAAAAAATATGGCCTAAATGATAAATATGCGGATATTTTCAAAGGATCTAATGATAACAATTTAGAATCTGTATGGGCATATCAGGCAGCTGCAGGAACGGGCAGTATAAATAACGCAAATCCTGAGTTCGATCTTAACTGGCCATACAACACTGGTGCTGATGGTCCTGGTAACTGTTGCAGTTTTTTCCAGCCTACTTTTGAATTGGCAAATTCTTTCCGTACAGATGCACTTGGACTACCTTTGTTAGATGGTTCTTACAACACGGGGGCTAATCAACTTAAAACTGATATGGGCTTGGAAACAGCTGATGCATTTACTCCTGATGCTGGCAATCTAGATCCTCGCATAGATCACTCTATTGGTAGAAGAGGTATTCCTTATCTAGATTGGCAAGATTTTCCAGGCAAAGCTTGGATAAGAAATCAGCCTAATGCAGGACCTTATGAAACTAAGAAATATGCTTATTACAAGTCTGACAAGGGTACCTTACAAGATAATAGTTCATGGACCCCCGGTTATACGGCTGTTAATTATACAATTATTCGCTATGCTGATGTATTGTTGATGGCGGCTGAAGCTGAGATAGAGGTGGGAAGTTTGGCAACTGCTTTGGGTTATATAAATCAAGTAAGAAATAGAGCAGCCAATACTGCTGGTTTCGTTCAAAAGAATGGTGCTCCAGCTGCCAAATATGTTATAGCACCCTATATCACATTAGGCTCACAAGCAAATGCACGATCAATTGTTCGTATGGAACGTAAATTAGAGCTTTCAGGTGAAGGCCATCGCTTCTATGATTTGATGCGTTGGGGTGCCGATGGAAAAGCATTGCTTAATGCTTACATAGCTTATGAGAAGGATAAATATCCTTCAGGTGCTTATTCTGGTATTTCTTTTACCAGTAGCCAAGATGAGTTACTACCTATCCCTCAAAATCAAATTGATTTGTTAGGATCGGATGTATTGAAACAAAACCCTGGTTATTAGAATTATTCTTAATTTTTTTCTTAAACAAAGGCCAATTTTATTGGCCTTTGTTTTTATTTAGCGTTATGAAAAGATTTATACCTGCCGTTATTCTATGCCTAATCATTTTTTCAATTAGTAGTTGTAAAAAGCAGCATCACACGTTATTTGAACTTTTGCCTTCGGCAGAAACAGGAATTACGTTTTCAAACTTTATTCAAGAGAATGATAGTTTTAACATTCTTACCTATGAATATATTTACAACGGTGGAGGAGTGGCAACGGCCGACTTTAATAACGATGGTCTTCAAGATATTTTTTTCAGCGGAAATGAAGTCCCTAATCGACTCTATTTAAATCAGGGTAACCTGAAATTCAAAGATATTACTGATCAAGCCAATGTGAATGTAAAAGGTCGGTGGAATTCGGGTATTGCTGTTGTTGATATAAATAACGATGGACTGATGGATATTTATGTCTGCGCCACTACAAAACCCAATTCAGATGACCGTAGAAATATGTTGTTTGTTAATCAAGGATTAAACAAAGACAATGAGCCTGTTTTTAAAGAGATGGCAACTCAATATAAAATCGATTACAATGGTCACTCTGTCATGGCAGCATTTTTTGATTATGACAAGGATAACGATCTTGATCTTTTCTTGCTGGTAAATGTGAAACTTAATAATCAACCAACAAGTTACCGTGAAAAAATAATAGATGGCTCATCACCCAACAACGATAGATTATTTAGAAATAATGGAAACGGAACATTTAAAGATGTAACGTTAGAATCCGGAATTCTTGAGGAAGGATTTGGTCTCGGTTTAGCAATAAATGATTTTAATAAAGATGGCTGGCCTGATATTTATGTGTCAAACGATTACTTATCTAATGATATTTTATACATCAATACCAAGGACGGAAAATTTGTGAATAAAACGAAGGAATTTATCGGCCACCAGAGTCAATTTTCAATGGGTAATGATGCAGCCGATATTAATAATGATGCGCTACCGGATTTGATTACGCTTGATATGCTTCCCGAAATGAATGAGCGAAAAAAGACAACTATAAGTAATAAGAGTTATACCAGCTACATTAACAATGAAAAATTTGGCTACAATTATCAATATGTAAGGAACATGCTTCAACTTAACAATGGTATAAGTAAAGGCAATAAGTTTAGTGAAATAGGACAGCTAAGTGGAGTTTATCAAACTGAATGGAGTTGGTCTCCTTTATTTGCTGATTTTGACAATGATGGTTTTAAAGACTTGGTGATAACCAATGGATTCCCAAAAGATATAACAGATAAAGATTTTGCCAATTATAGAGCGGAGTTAATGAATATAGCTTCCCCTGGCTATTTAGTTGATTCTATTCCAGTAGTAAAAATCCCCAACTATGGGTTTAAAAACAATGGTGATCTAACATTCACGGATGTTTCTACAACTTGGGGTTTGGATTTTCCCTCTTTTTCAAACGGGGCGGCCTTCGCTGATTTAGACAATGATGGCGATTTAGATTATGTAGTTAGTAATATAAATTCGGAAGCATTTATATATAAAAACACTTTGTATAATGATAATAAAAAACAACAAGATTCCCCGAATTATTTGAGGATAAAGTTACTTGGCTTGCCTGAAAATCGCTCTGGCTCAGGTGCTTCTGTTACTCTTTTTTACGAAAACGGAAAGAAACAATATGATTACCAATCAATCTACAGAGGTTACTTATCATCTGTTGAAAACGCGTTGCATTTTGGGTTAGGAAATTCTTCCAAGATTGATTCTCTGTTGGTCAATTGGCCCGATGGAAAATCTAAAATTATAAAAGATCCAATACTTAATACACTCGTGTCAATTGATTATAAGGATGGCAATGAATTTATGTTTTCTGACAATAAAACTTCACCTTCATTATTGAAATTGACCAATGATTCAGGGCTTGATTTCAAACACAATCAAGAGGATGTTATTGATTTTAATATTCAACGCACTCTTCCACATAAGTATTCTCAATACGGACCAGCGTTGGCAGTTGGCGATATTAATGGTGATTTGCTGGACGATCTTTTTATCGGTGGCTCTTCAGGCAAGCAAGGAGTTTTCTATACTCAAAAACCTACTGGTAAATTTGAATTGATGAAGACTAACCCTTTCACGGAAAAAATAAAAGAAAGTGAAGATGCGGGTGCGTTATTCTTCGATGCCGACAATGATGGAGATCAAGATTTATATATTGTGAGTGGAGGTTTTGAATGGCCAAAAGATGATCTTCATTATCAGCACAGGCTATATAAAAATAATGGTCATGGAATTTTTAATCTGGATCAAACTTCACTTCCTCAGATCACTGCCAGCGGATCATGCGTGAGGGCTGCTGATTTTGATGCAGATGGAGATCTTGATTTGTTTGCAGGGGGGCGCGTGGTTCCTGGGCAATACCCATTTGCTGCGCAGAGCTTTTTGCTTCAAAATGATAATGGTCAATTCTCTGACGTGACTATTAAATATGCTCCTTTGCTAACTAATCTTGGAATGGTGACCGATGCACTTTGGAGTGATTTTGATAATGATGGAAAGATTGACCTTGTTATTGCAGGCGAACTTATGCCCATTTCTTTTTTGAAGAACAATGGTTCCTCATTTGACTTAATTATTTCAGGACTTGAAGAACATAAAGGTTGGTGGAATAGTATTGTACCATCTGATTTTGATCACGATGGAGATACTGATTATATTGTTGGTAATCTAGGTGAAAACAATTATTACCACGCAACGGAAAAACAGCCAATGAAAGTGATAGCCAAAGATTTTGATAAGAATGGTAGCATCGATGCAATAACAGCATGCTATTCTAAAATGCAAGATGGCTCCATGCAACTTTGCCCTGTTCACTTTTGGGATGAATTAAATGCACAAAGCCCAAAATTCAGAAGGCAATTCTCAAAATACAAACAGTTTAGTAAAGCTACTATTGAAAAGCTGCTTTCACCAAAAGATTTAGAAGGAGCAATCAGTTTGGTGGGCAATGACCCACACACTAGCTATATTGAAAACTTAGGCAAAGGTAAGTTTAGCATTAAAGCCTTAAAAACGGAAGCGCAATATGCACCCGTATTTGGTGGATTAGTTTATGATGCAGACCAGGATGGCAACGATGATGTAATTCTTGTAGGTAACGATTTTGGCAACGAAGTTTTTTCTGGTAGATACGATGCCTTTATCGGACTGTTGTTGAGAGGTAATGGTAAGGGTGATTTTTCGCCCATGCCTCGTAAGCAAACTGGTTTTTATGTTTCTGGCGATGCTAAAGCGCTTGTTAGAATTCAATCCAAAGATCATTCAGTTTTGATAGCTTCACAAAATAAGGACAGTCTTCGCGTGTTTGAGACAACAGCAAATATAACCGAAAGGACAATCGATCTTTTGACCAACGATGCTTATGCCATCATTAATATGCCCAACAACAAATCCTACAAAGTTGAGTTTTATTATGGCCAAGGGTTTTATTCTCAATCCACAAGAAAGTTTGGTTTGCCAACGGAAGCAACTCAAATTACAATCTATGACTTCGCTGGTAAATCGCGAAAACTAAAGTAGCCCTAGCATTAAGCTATTTCTTTCTCATAGCAATTCCTGAAAAATGGTTGACCACTTGGCAATAAATCGTTAGACTGGACTCATCAGCCTAATAATTTCCATAATTTGAAACGCTACTCAATTGTATTAGAATATCTAACTTATAACTTGCATTTGAAATGTTACTAGTTTCCATTTTAAGAACACAACTTGAATCTTACAACTGGTAACTAAAACCAAAACGTACAAATCAAATATGAGCACCACCAACAATCTCTGGGGCATAGACTTAGGGGGAACAAAAGTAGAGGGAGCAGTTTTAAAATCGGCTGCCGATCCAGCCGTTCATCGCATAGCTGCGGACC
>JANXRR010000637.1 GCA_025356795.1 Bacteroidia bacterium | reverse complement strand
TTTTTGGATAACCTTATCCAGGTCTTCCGGCTTTTTAATGGGTTTATCAAAAAAAAGTATGGAGCTACTTATCAAACATTCGGCTAAAAGAACTTTCATCTTTTCTTTCTCGGTCCAGATCTTGGATTGTGAATGTTCTAATGCACCTACAGACTGACCATACATTAGCCCTGTAGGTTGTATGATCCTGTAAAGAGAATATTCGGGATGTGCCGTTTTATGGCTCTCAGAAGTAAGCTCACTAAATTGAGATCTTCTGGATTCCAAAAATTCTTTAAGCCAACCTTGCTCGCTCGGGTTCATTAAAAAATTATGCGGTTTGACAAAAGGTAGCACTTTTGATTCTTAACGACCACTAGTTAAACAATTAAATATTTTCAAATCGAGTTTTTCCAACCTTTCTTTTCTAACTCATTTGCCATCTTAATTACTTTCTTCTCTTGAGCCTGCTTGAATCTATTTATTTTACTTTCAATTTTTCGATCAAAAGCCCCTAAAATTTGAGCTGCAAGAATCCCCGCATTCCGTGCTCCATTAAGTGCTACTGTTGCTACCGGAACACCTGAAGGCATCTGCAAAATAGAGAGAATAGAATCCCAACCATCCATTGAGTTAGAAGATTTAATAGGGACACCAATAATTGGTAATGTTGTTAATGATGCTACCATTCCAGGCAAATGAGCCGCTCCTCCTGCTCCTGCAATAATGATTTTAAGACCTCTTTTTTTTGCTGAACTTGCATACTCAACCATTCGCTTAGGTGTGCGATGGGCCGAAACAACAGTTAGTTCATAAGCAATGTCTAGCTCTTCTAGAAATTCTGCCGCTTCTTTCATGATTCTCAAATCAGACTGGCTGCCCATTATTATTCCCACTGGAGGCATTATCATGCAATAACTTTTAGTTTTTCCTTAACCTGCTTTGCCTTCACTTTTAATCTGTCAATGTCTTGGTCTAGTATCGTAACATGACCCATTTTACGAAACGGTTTAGTCGTTGGTTTTCCATACAGGTGAACGTAGGTACTGCTCATCATTAACACTTCTTCCAAGCCTTGATAGATTGCCGTACCTGAATGCCCTGCTTGGCCAAGAATATTTACCATTGCGCTAGGTTTAATAATTTGAGTTTCACCCAAAGGTAAATTTAAAATAGCTCTTAAGTGCTGATCATATTGAGAGGTAATATTTGCTTCTATGGTTTGATGGCCGCTATTATGAGGTCTTGGGGCAACCTCGTTTACTAATACTTTACCTTCTTTGGTTACAAACATTTCAACTGCTAAAATACCGATCAGCCCCAATGTTTCAATTATTCTTTTGGCAATGGAGTCTGCTTGCTGTGCTATTTCTAAAGTAATTTCTGCTGGTGAGAACAAGTACTCAACAAGATTTGCTTCTTTATGAAAAACCATTTCTACGGGGGGGTAGGCAACAATTTCTCCTGTTTCGTTACGGGCCACTATTATCGATATTTCCTTTTCAAAATCAATCAATTTTTCCAGCAATCCAATGGAATCAAATCCATTTACAATTTCTGATTCTGAATTAATAATTTGAACACCCCTTCCATCATAGCCTTCTTTTGCCAATTTATTTACTGCTGGAAGCAATGCGGCATGCCTTTTTATGTCCTCGCGGTTGTTGACCAAGACAAAATCAGCTGTCGGTATGTTATTCTCTTTATAAAAGTTTTTCTGACTGCATTTATTTTGAATTAAAGCAATTAGGTGGGGCTGTGGATAAACCTTTTTTCCTAAATTCTGCAATTGCATTAAGGCTTCTGCATTTACGTTTTCTATTTCGATGGTTAGTAAGTCACAACCTTTTCCAAAATTTAAAACCGTATCGTAGTCGGTTAATTTTCCACAGGTGAATTTAGTTAGCGAACTACATGGTGCATTACTATCAGGATCTAAAACTTGAAAATCTAAATTTAAATCAAGCCCCGCCTGAATTAACATTCTGCCTAATTGCCCTCCGCCTAAAATGCCTATTTTAAGAGTTTGAATACTAGAAGGGTGCATATTGAGTTTGCATAGAAATAATTCCGCAAATTAATAAGACTTAGTTTTTGCTGCTAGGGCAACCACATCTGCGAATTCAACGTGAGCCATTTTGATAGAATACAACAGCAGCCTTACTTCTTTTACATGAACATAGCCATCCACTTCCGTCATTTTATAAAGATGAACAAATGCTCGTAGCTTTTCTTCATCAGTACATTGGTTCATCAGATTGATGCCCTCTTGGTATATTTCTCTATGTTTTTTAGTTGCTAAACCAGCATTAAATTCATTAAAGATCAGATCGGGAATTTGCTCCAATTCTCTGAGTTTTATGAGCGCTCGCTTTTCATTATCATCAATAATGCCGTCTGCATTCATCAGCAAATGAACTAAGTTTAGAAGGCCAAGGTGATAGTTTCTTGTGGTATCCATTTCCTGTTTTTATTACCCTTAAAGATAACAGAAATAGGTAATTGAATCATATCATGACAATATTTGAAAAATAATAAATGCCAGACCATACGCTAGGCCTGTCATATAAGCGAGCTGTATGAGGGGCCACTTCCAACTTTTAGTTTCCCTTTTAACTACCGCCAATGTGCTAGCACATTGCATGGCGAATGTATAGAAGATTAGAAGGGAAAACCCCACTGCAGGTGTGAACCTGGGCCCACCGGTTAATGGATTAATTTCTGATTGAAGTCTGGCCTTTATGGTGGGCTGTTCATTGGTGCTTCCTAAGCTATAAATTGTTGCTATGGTACCTACAAAAACCTCTCTTGCGGCAAATGATGTTATGAGGGCAATGCCAATTTTCCAATCGTACCCCAAAGGTTTAATAATTGGTTCAATGCCCTTGCCAATAATACCTGCATACGAATGCTCAAGTTTATAAGCAGCTACTTGATTGTTGATTTCATCCGTTGAAAGGTTCATCCCGATATTCCTCGTTTGTATTACTTCTTTTGCTCCATTCATTTCGTCTTTTGGGCCATAGCTTGCCAAAACCCATAAAATTATTGAAACTGCTAAAATTACTTTGCCCGCTTCGTACACAAATGTTTTTGTTTTTTCAATTATAGTATAGCCAACATTCGACCATTTTGGCATTCTATACGTGGGCATTTCCATAATAAGGAAGCTTCTCTCCTTCACATTCAAAATTATCTTCATTGCCCATGCCGTTACTAATGCCGCTACAAAACCGAGCAGATAAAGACCCATTAAAGCCACTCCTTGCAAGTTAAAGATGCCTATAACTTTAACATCGGGTACAACCAGAGCTACTAAAATTGCAAATACGGGAAGCCGAGCTGAGCAGCTCATAAAAGGAATTACAAATATTGTGATGAGCCTATCTTTCCAACTTTCAATGGTGCGGGTGGCCATTATAGCTGGAATGGCACATGCCCACCCAGACATAAGTGGCACTACACTTTTTCCATTCAACCCAAATTGCCGCATTATTTTGTCCATCAGAAAAACGACTCTGGCCATGTATCCTGTCTCTTCTAAAATAGCAATGAAGGCAAACAAAATAGCTATTTGCGGAATGAAGATGACAATGCCTCCAATGCCTGGTATAATGCCACTAGCAAGCATTTCAAATAGTGGGCCGTGCGGAAGATGATTAGATAGATAATTGGATAGTGACGCAAACGAGCCATCAATAAAATCCATGGGGATTTGCGCAAGAGTAAAAATGGATTGGAAAATCAAAAATAATACAGTAAAAAAAATAGTGTAGCCCCAAATCTTATGGGTAAAAAGACGATCTAACTGATGAGTCATCTTGTTCCATTCTGGATTGGCCGATCGTATTATTATTTTATTTAATACCTCTTGAATAAAACCATACCGTAAAATTGTTTCCGCACCTTGGTATTTCCCTGGAAAGACTTTGTATTCTTTGCTTAAATCAACAATAAATTTTTTCTGCTCGGCAGTTAAAAAGTTGAAATGATCTCTTTGCTGCAGCAGTTGATAGCTTTCGTAATCTGACGACAATTGAAGTTTATCTTTTATCTCATTTACTGCTGGCATTATCTCACTATCGATTGCAAAAACTTTCCTTTCAGAAACCTTTAGCGGCAGTAGTAAGAGCTTTTTTAGTTTTTCTATTCCCTGCCCTTTTCGTGCGTTAATAAAAACGACAGGAACATCCATTAAGGACGAAAGCAATTTAATATCTATGCTCATCCCCGATTTTGCTGCAACATCTACCATATTAAGAGCAACAATAGTTGGAATTTTCAAATCGATGAGTTGTGTTAAAAGCAAAAAACAGTTTTTCAGATTAGTGGTATCTGCCACCAAAACAACCTTATCGGGAAAGTAAATTCCTTTGCGATCGGCAAATACTTCGGCCACAATTTTTTCATCTAATGACCGAGGGTACAAACTGTAAGTACCGGGCAAATCAAGAATTTGGGCAAGGGTATTTTCATCTAGCTCGCACATGCCTGTGCGCTTATCCACTGTAACTCCAGGGAAATTGCCAACTTTTTGGTTTAAGCCGGTAAGTTGATTGAATAGTGAAGATTTGCCAGAATTTGGCTTCCCCGTTAAAGCAACCTTTATTTTTCTCTCCACAGCCTTTAGTTCAGAATAGAAATTACAATCGCCTCATCCAACCTCAATGATAAATCGTATCCGGAAACGCTCACACAAATGGGATCGCCAAAAGGAGCTTTAAAATTAAAACGGATGGAAGTGCCGGGGAGAAAACCCATCTCTAATAACTTTACTGAAATTTGATCGTCAGAAAATCCAACAATAATGGCTGTTTCACCAGGCTTCATATCGGCCACAGTTTTGTTTTTAACAACCATTCTTATTTAGATTAATTTTAAATTGTGCGAATATAGATTTCAAAATCCTTGGAAACAATGATTTTTACCTGACTTAAATTAATAATTTGCCAATGAAAAAAAAGCAGCGCAAATCTAAAAAAGAAAAGGAAGAGAAGCCTCAAACACCTCTCATTCCTGCTAAAGCAGAGGGTTTCGATTTTGGGGGGTTGCCTTCTATGGATTTGAAAAAGAATATTGGCTGTGGTTAAATTAAATCGATTCGGTATAAAATAACCGCTTTACTCGCTCACTAGTACTGGTGAGTATTTCGTAAGGTATTGTATTAATAGCCTTCGATAGGAAATGAATTGGGTATTCTTTCCCAAATACAATTACTTCATCTCCTTCTTTGGCTTTAATATTGGAGATGTCAACCATGGTCATGTCCATGCAAACATTACCCACCACGGGGGCCAAACAGCCATTTATCAAAACTGAACCAACACCTTTGCTAAATGCTCTGCTAAAACCATCGGCATAACCAATAGCTATAGTAGCTATTGTCATCTCTTTTTCAGGTTTGCCCCAGCGACCATACCCAATTGTTTCTCCGGCACTCACTCGTTTTATTTGAGAAATTATTGTTTTTAAAGTTGTTACCGGTATTAATTGATCAACTTTATCTTGCGTTGGGTTGATGCCATACAAACCTATCCCAAGCCTAACCATATCTAATTGATAGTCTTTAAACCTCAAAATTCCAGAAGAATTGAGGATATGCAAAATGGGATCAATTGCTAATTCCTGTTTCAACTGCTTAGTAATTTTCTTGAAGCTTTCTGCCTGATGAGTTGTAAATTCATCGTGCATTTTTTCGTCAGCACTAGCGAAATGAGTAAATACCGAGGCAATCTGTAAATTTTTGTTACTACTTAACTGCGAAATTAATTCATCAATTTCTTGTTCAATAAATCCTAAGCGGTGCATACCTGTATCAATCTTTAGATGGATTTTGCATTCTCTTCCGTTAAGAAAATTAATAAGCGAAGTAAGAATTTTGAAGCTATACATTTCAGGCTCCAACTTATTATGTAGAAGTGTATCAAAACTTTCGTTGGAAGGATTCATTACCATGATCGGCAATTGAATTCCACTTTTTCTAAGTTCAACGCCTTCATCTGCATAGGCTACTCCCAAATAATCAATTTTATGATATTGGAGCAAACTAGCTACTTGCTCACTGCCGCTTCCATAGGCAAAGGCTTTTACCATCACCATCAATTTAACTGAAGGCTTAAGTTTTGCTTTAAAAAAATTCAGGTTATGAACCATTGCGCTCAAATCAATTTCAAGCACAGTGCCGTGTATTTTTCTTTGCAGTTGATGGGCAATTTTTTCAAATTGAAAGTTTCTTGCTCCCTTTAAAAAAATTATTGCATCCCGAAAATTATTCCAGCTTTTTGATTCTAAATAATTGTGCGTTGTTAAATAAAACTCGGCTTGAGGAATTCGAGCTTTGATTTTCTGGCTATACTTTTTCAATACGTTACCAATTCCAATAAACGAATCCACCTCAGTGCTTACTATCAGGGAAGATATAGTATCGACCAAAGCTTCCTCGTCCAGGCCAGATTGTAGTATATCAGATAAAACAATTATTTTCTTTTTATTGTGAAATCCTGATAAAAAATTGAGCCCGATTTGAAGCCCACCTAAATCATTATTATAAGAGTCGTCAATCAGTTGGCAATTGTTGATAGCTTGTTTTAACTCAAGCCTCATGGGCACACTTTTAATTTGGCTTATTCTTTTCTGTATGGTGGCAGGGTCACATTTCATTAGCAACATAGCGGCAATGCAGTGTCCCGCATTTTCCTGAGATGCTTTATCACTAAAAGGAAATTGTATAGTAAAAACAAGATCTTGCCAAGTGATTTGAATTTCAGTCTCACTGTTTTGTAGCCAAAGTATCTTAGAACCGTTGATCTTTCCCCAACTAATTAATTTTTCATCTCCGAAGGCTTTTTCAACTGCCAAGGCCAGTGCGTAGTGATCTTTACAGTAAATAAGGTAATTGCTGTTGCGAAATAGCATAAGCTTTTCCGCAATTTTTTGGCCTTGATTTTCAAATCCCTCATCATGGGCTGAACCGATGTTGCTAATAATGCCTATGGTTGGTTGCATTACTTTTTCCAACAATTGCATTTCACCAACTTTTGAAATACCTGCCTCGAAAATACCCAGTTCATGATGTTGTGCCAGCTGCCAAATAGATAATGGAACGCCTACTTGAGAATTATAGCTCCCCGGATTTTTTACGATTGAGAAATCGGGAGCTAGCAAATTAGAAAGCCATTCTTTAATAATTGTTTTTCCATTGCTGCCTGTTATACCTATTACTGGAAAATGAAAGAGACTTCGATTATAGCTAGCAACTTTTTGAAGAGCATCAACAGAAGATTTTACCAGCAGAATATTAGCTAGCGGAAACATTTTTGTTTCAATAATTTTTTCAACAATGAAATTTTTAACGCCCGCAACATATAACTTTTCGATGTAATTGTGGCCGTCATTTCTTTCTCCATCAATGGCAAAGAAAACCGCGCCTAAGGAAAGCCCCATTTTCCTGCTGTCTATTAAAAGCGATTTTACCTCAACGTCTTCACATAGCAATAGTATTTTACCTTCACAAATATTCTTTAGTTTGGAAAACAGGATCATGTATAAAATTATCTAATATAGTCTTGCGCCATTTGGCACTTTATTTCTAGCCGAACAGAGAACTACATTCTCGTTTTTATCAGGGAAGCCCAGAACTAAAACTTCAGAAATAAAATAAGCTATCTTTTTCGGTGGCAAATTAACCACACATAACACTTGAGTTCCTATTAACTCTTCTGGTTGATAATTAATCGTGATTTGAGCACTGGATTTTTTTATGCCATACGATTCACCAACATCAATCCACAACTGAAAGGCAGGGTTTTTGGCCTCAAGAAAAGGTTGGCAATTGACTATGGTACCGATCCTAATTTCAACTTTTTCAAATTCCTCGATTGTGCACATAGAAAAAAAATATAACTTACTGCTTTATAAGCTGTTTCAACCGATAGTATGAAAATAAATTTCGCCCTTCTTATCATTGCTTTATCATTGCTTTCTTTTATGGCAATGGCTCAGGTAGATGATATACCCAACAGCGAAATACCATCATTGTCACATATAATGGAAACAACAATCAATGAAGACAAACCACTTCTTTTTGAACCTGAATTTAAAAACGCCAAAAGAGATTCTATAAAATCCAGCTCAACCACACCCTCTAAATTAAAAGCCGACCTCAATAAGCCATCTTCAGGAAAAGAGGATGATGCGCTTTCATTTAATTTTTTATACTATATAATCCAGAAATTTAAAATTTCAGATTTAGTTGATAATTGAAAGTATCGTTTGATACAAAACTTTTTATCTTTATAAACCATCCTATCTAAGCATAAAATCGGTGTCTGTGATTAGTATTAAAAATAGGCTACTTTTGCGGTCTTGTGGCTCTATTGAAAGAAAATATTGACTTTACTAATTTGCCAAATCACATTGCCGTTATTATGGATGGCAATGGCAGATGGGCAAAACAAAAAGGTGCGGCAAGAATTTTCGGTCATAGAAATGCCATTGAAGCCGTAAAAGATATTATTGAAGGCTGTGGTGAGCTTGGGGTCAAATACTTAACACTTTATGCTTTTAGTACTGAGAACTGGGGTAGGCCAAAAGACGAAGTTGATGGTTTAATGGAGTTACTTGTTAATACTCTTCAAAAGGAATTAAAAACTTTACTAAAAAATAAAGTAAAGCTACTAACCATTGGTGGTATTGATCATCTTCCTACAATCTGTCAGAAAAATTTGATGGAGGCAAAGGAAGCAACCAAAGACAATACCGGTCTTACATTGTTACTAGCGCTAAATTATAGCGGCCGATGGGAAATAACACAAGCGGCCATGCGAATGGCAAAAGAAATTGAAAACGGCAACATGCAAATGAAGGATATTAGAGAAGCAACTTTTGCTAATTTTTTGGATACCAGTGGCATCCCCGATCCTGAACTAGTTATAAGAACGAGTGGTGAAATGAGGATTAGTAATTTTTTATTGTGGCAAATGGCTTACTCCGAATTTTATTTTACTAAAACACTTTGGCCGGATTTCCGCAAAGAAAATTTGTGCGAAGCTATTATTGATTATCAAAAGCGTGAAAGAAGATTTGGAATGGTGTTGACCCCCACGGCATAGAAATGAAGAAATTTGTCCTATTAATTATAGTTACTTCCATCTGTAATTTCCAGTTGTTTGGGCAATTCCGAAAAAGCAGGGAAAAAACTCCTACTCCAGCCCCAACGGCAGATCCTAGCGTGCTAAATTATGCTAACCCCACCGAATATTTTGTTGGCGGCATTGAAATAACAGGACTGCAAGTACTAGATAAAAATGCAATGATT
>JANXRR010000307.1 GCA_025356795.1 Bacteroidia bacterium | reverse complement strand
CTTTTTTTCACTTTCTGCTGTAAAATGTTAACATTTGGGCAATGTACTGAAAAATAGTTGGTGACTTTGTTAGAATAAATCGTTAGACTTATCGCATCAACCTTATTGCTGACAAGTTGCTCTCCAGCAGAGCTTGCTTCTTCTTCAGGCTGACGCGATAAGTCTAACGATTTATTCTAACAAAGTCACCAACTATTTTTCAGTACATTGCCCAAATGTTAACATTTTACAGCAGAAAGTGAAAAAAAGCATGTCACCTTACATTACCTTTTAGCTATTTCAGCTAATAATTGAGCCCTCATTTACTACCTCATTAGGTCTCAAAAGTCGTAATTTGCCCTCTCTATCGCTTGCCATAAGAATCATTCCCTGCGATTCTACACCCATTATTTTTCGAGGAGCAAGGTTCACAAGAATAGTTACTTGCTTATTGATTATATCCGTGGGTGAAAAGTGTTCAGCAATGCCACTCATTACTGTTCGTGTATCTATGCCTATGTTTACTTTCAACTTCAAAAGCTTCTTGGATTTAGCTACAGTTTCAGCTTCTACAATAGTTCCAATACGTATATCCATCTTTGAAAAGTCTTCGAAGGCTATTGATGGCTTCGCAGGCTCTATTGGAGTATTTGCCAGCTCAATTGCCTTCTTCTTATTGATTAATTTTAGAAGCTGTGCGTCAATAACCACATCTTCAATTTTCTCAAATAACAAGGTTGGTTCTGCGAGTGACTGCCCTTCAAAAACTAATTCAGAAGCTCCTGCATCAGCCCAAGTATATCTTTGAATGGAGAGCATTTCTCTTAGCTTTTTAGCGGTATGTGGCAAGAAAGGCTCTGACAAAATAGCTAAATTTGCTCCAATCTGTAGCGCAACATTTAAAATTGTTCCGACTCTTTCAAGATCAGTTTTTGCTAATTTCCAAGGCTCGGTTTCGGCTAAGTATTTATTGCCAATTCTCGCCAAATTTATCAATGAAGCGGTTGCTTCTCTAAATCGATAATTCTCAATAGATTCGGAAATAGATTGTTTGCAAGTATCAATTGAGATAAGAACTGATTCGTCTTCAGGCAGTAAATTCCTTTTCGGGATTTTATTGTGAAAATATTTTTGAGTAAGTACTAAAGCGCGATTGATGAAGTTCCCAAAGATAGCAACGAGCTCGTTATTATTTTTTGCCTGAAAATCCTTCCATGTAAATTCGCTGTCTTTTGTCTCCGGCAAATTAGTTAACAAAGCATAGCGCAACACATCAGATTTGCCTGGAAAATCTTCAATATATTCATGCATTTCGATCGACCAGCCTCTTGAAGTTGACATCTTATCGCCTTCCAAATTCATGAACTCGTTGGCAGGCACATTTTGGGGCACAATGTATTGCTGCGAAGCATGAAGCATAATCGGAAAAATGATACAGTGAAAAACAATGTTGTCTTTACCGATGAAGTGGACCAGTTTTGTTTCTTCATCCTGCCAATATTTTTTCCAATCATCAGCCTTTACTTCTTTAAAACTCCTCTGAGGTGTTGCAAATTTTAGTTGGCCTTGGCTCAATTCATCAAATAAAGCCCTTGTTGCAGATATGTAGCCAATAGGGGCATCAAACCAAACGTATAATACTTTTCCTTCTGCGCCAGGCAATGGCACTTTAATACCCCAGTCCAAGTCGCGTGTCATAGCACGCGATTGAAGCCCGGCATCTATCCATGATTTACATTGGCCATACACATTGGTTTTCCAATCATTTTTATGCGACTCCAAAATCCATTCTCTAAGCCATGGCTCATAATTTTGCAAGGGCAAATACCAGTGATTGGTTGATTTTAAAATAGGCGCGTTTCCACTTAGTGTGGATCGAGGATTAATTAACTCTTTAGGACTAAGGGATGTTCCGCAATTTTCACATTGATCGCCATAGGCTTTAGGATTGGCGCATTTGGGGCATGTTCCAATGATGAATCGATCCGCTAAAAAAGTTTTTGCTTCATCGTCATAATACTGGTCTGATACTTCTTCATCTAATAAGCCTTTGTTAAAAAGGGTTAAAAAGAGTTCTTGCGAAGTTTGATGATGAATGCGCTCGGAGGTTCTATGATAGATGTCAAAAGAGATTCCTATTTGAGCGAAACAATCCCGCATTTGAGCATGATATTTATCAATGATTGCTTGAGGGGTTGTATTCTCTTTTATAGCTTGATTGGGAATAGCAGTACCATGTTCATCACTGCCACAAACAAAGATCACATCTTTACTGTTGAGTCTTAAATAACGAGCATAAACATCTGCGGGAATGTAGGCGCCAGCCAAGTGCCCAATATGCTTGGGGCCGTTTGCATAGGGTAGTGCGGCTGTTATTGTATACCTCTTAACTTGTGGATTATTCATAGAATAAAAGCCTCAAATATCAGGAAAATACTAGACTTATGGTGGGTGTTCCGCTATTATTAGACTTAACCCTTCGGTCTTCCAATTTAATCTCAAGCTCGCGTTGCCTACGTAAAATTGGCCCGATATCTAGTGGCAGAACCACTTCGAATTTTGTTAAATTTCTATTGGAAGTTACTTCTATATCTCCTTCCAATTTTTCTGCAGCTTGTTTTGAAATGTACAACCCAATCCCTCCTGTTTCTGAGCGTTCAGAAGCTCTTACAAATAACTTAAAGATAAGAGGCACCATTTCCTGATTAATTCCTATTCCATTATCAATTACTTGAACTTGCAAATCATTATC
>JANXRR010000306.1 GCA_025356795.1 Bacteroidia bacterium | reverse complement strand
CTTTTTTTCAGAACGCAGTGCTTGTCTAATTTCCTTCAGTGCCTCACGCTTAAACTCTTTAGGGTTTGTTACGCGATTTTGATTAAGCACATCTTTAATGTAAACAAGAACTTCGTCCATCTGTTGCTGATCCATCGCATCTAAGCTTTGGAGAATAGCGAGTTTTGGTGAATGTAGCATAGTCGTAGTGGTGGTTGACTAATTCAAATAACGCAAATAATTGATCACAGTTTCAGGTTTTATTACTGTATATATGCAAATACAACATGGGCGTAATGTTTTCTCAACTATTTAATATTATCAGTGCCGAAATGATAAAGATTTTTTAATGGCTAAAATTGGCAGGCCTGCCACTCAAACTCCATCTTTCCTTATAATTTTAGATGATGAATGTTTCGAAGACTACTGATTACCTTAATCCTAATTTGCCTGAAGGATTAAAACGAATAAGAATTCCTATAATTACCGCTACCGATTTATCGGTAAAAAGATACGGCCAACTGGTAAGCAACCCAGAAGAATTTAAAATAGAAATTAGCCGGTGGCCAGCGCTGGGTTGGCGGCCTGTAGACTTAGACAGTGGAGATGAAGGAGGAATAAAAGAAGGGATTTTTGTGAGTGAATGGAAAGGCGATATTCTTTATGGCCAAAATCAAGCAGTAGGTGGAGAGTACATTCTCGGATACAATACTGAGCCAACGGAGGCCTCTGAAAATAACAAGGCCAACCCAACCAGAATACTGCTTTGGCACGCCAATTACCACCCTGATGGTGGCCAACTATTTTACCCAATTGACAAAAAACCCTTCTTAGTGCCTGTAGCCTTACCAGGAGATGACATACAACCCGACCAGTTTATCTGCTTTTATTGCGATGGCACACAAGGGCTTTATATACACCCCAATATTTGGCACGAAGGTGTATTTGCTCTCACTGGTACACAGCGCTTTTTGGATAGGCAAGGCGCAGTGCATGCACGCGTGTCTGTAGATTTTGCAAGGGAGTTTAATTGTTTACTGGAAGTATTGCTAGTAGAGTTGGTGTAATTTCAAGCATCATCCATTAAAGCGGGAAACGATGTTTGAGAAAAAATTAAACCTAATCTGTATAGTTGATATAAGCTCCGGCAAGTGGTCAACTCAATGAACCTTCCACAGATTTAAACCATTTGTAAGCTGACTCCTTATCGGGGAAAGTTTCGAGGTGAAGGTTTTTGTCTGCGTATTTCGATTGCATGCTGGTTTTAAATTTCTCCATCGCATACTTAGCAAATACATCTGTGCCAATAATGACAACATGGGTTTTCACTCCGGCCTTTACAAATAGCATGTCGTTCCATACTTTCTCCAGCCAGCCCTGGTTTTCAAGGGAAATTACACCAAGCAATCTTGCATCGCCCAGCCAGTGGAAGGGCGCAATCTGTTTTTTATAAATCTGATATTGGTCAAACACTTTGGTGAGGCCTTCTCTGAATTGCTCATTGGAGGGCTTACTCAACCAGACATGGAATAGCACCTTGGCTTCAGTGTCAAGAAAGCATTCCAAAAAGGATTCTTTAAATAGCGATTTCATTTTAGTAAGGGTTTTCAACTAAGTTAATACAATCGATTGTTTTAATGCAATAGCTAGGTTGGATAAATATTAAATGATTCCATTTAACCAAAAAGATGGCCAGTGCTGCTTGACAATGCACTTGGGATTTTGAAGCTTAAATTGGCGCTTTTAACTTATGATTGTTAAAAAGAATCTTGCTGACTCAATGTGATGTACCATAATAATGCTGCCCATAGCCAGAGAACAAAAAGATAAGCCGTATAGAGCAGAATTTTTGAATTTGTGATTTTTGAAAGAAAGTGCCAAACCACACCCCCAAATAGGAAACCGACAGACCAGAACATGCCAATGCCAATCACTGCCGGCCACACCCAGTCTCCATGCCAGTTGTTGAACGATGGGAATTTTTGCAAGAGAAAAGAAACAGGAAAATAAAGCACTGCACCCAACGCACCCATGCTTACCAACCCTGCTACCCCACAACAAAAAAATGCGATTATAGAGAACCGGGCATTTCCTGAAAGAGATTTCCAAAATTCAGCCATAGCAAAGGCAGTTTTATTTATGGTAAGAGAAGTTTATTCACCGCATCCAGTCCCTTTTGAGCAGTGGCCTTTTGGCCTTCAGAAGGGGTCCATTCTTGTTTTCCACCGAAGGAATCTACTTCATTTTCGCCCAACAATACTCGCTTGCCATCAATGATGGCAAATAACTGGCAGTAAACAATTGTTTGAACTGTGTATCCGTCATAATCTCGCAAGAAGTCATATTCTACTTTCTCCACAGCGGCAAACTTTAAAACGACTGATTTGGATTTTATCAACGATTCTTTTTTAATGAGGGTCAGCTCGCTTTTAGAAGGATCAAAGATTGCTTTTTTTGGAGGAACAAAAAGAGCATTAAAAAAAACGATTGCCACCATGGTGAAAAACCCGAACATCAGCACAGTGCCGTAGTATTTTCGAAGGGGCTTAATGAAATACAATATTGCACTACCTACAGCAAAGGCAATGATGGGTACTATCATGCTTCCAAAAAATCGTCCTGCGCCCGTTACATCATTGGTAAATTCTCCACTCATCCCCTCCGTGGTAATAAAATAAGGGGATAACGACAGGTAATGATTCTGAAACGGAGCCAGAGCGGAAGTAATATCATTGTCGGGCCCTATTATTCTAAAAACAAAATCGAGTAAAAATTGAAGAGCGTAGACAGAAAAAAGCACCCCTGCCACTACCAGAAAAATAACTTTTGTACATCCTTTCTTTGACACGTTTGGTTCTGCGGAATCATTTGCCATTATAGTGGAATTTGAAATACTGCTTTTAGACTAAACCGTAATATTAAGAAGGAATGCGTTACAAACACGATCCATAAATGTGCAGTGGGAGGTTTTCAATGTTGCCAGTAATCCATACCCTTATTTCTTTCTAAAAATAAGTATTGATATTCATTAGCTGCGTTTCAAGTTTATGGCTGGGTTGGCACCCAGGATCGGATTTACAGGCTTTGCTGACGGATAATTTTAGGCTTTGCTTAAAGAAGCTTGGTCGCTTTCTTGGGGTGCACAAAAATTGTGAAGATGGAGGGTGTCTAGATCCAATTCTGATAGCACACTAGTACTCAGTTCTGAGTAAATTGCTTTCAATGCATTTTGCATCGCATCCATTGCTAAACTCAAGTTGTAAACTGCTTTATTTCTGTTTTGCGAGCTGTAATAAATTATGCGGGCAGCGCTCCAATCATTTAATAAATTGGTTAAAGCTGCCAGTTGCCTGTCAGATATATGCATGCGGATTGAGTTGACTTGCAAATATTCTGTAACCGTATGAAAATACTGATTCAGCTCACTTTGTTTTAATGGAAATGGCGATGATTGTAGCATATCTTAGATAATTTCCAATGATGCTTTTGCAGTCTGCCATTCATGTGAAAAATCGTCACCCACTAAGTCTTCTCTCAAAAAGTAGCCACCTCCCAATTTCGTTATTAATTGCTTGCATTGTGGGCTTTCGGTACCATTTCCTAAAAAGATAACGGATGTTTTACTGTTTTGCGACATGTTTCTGAGCGCTCTCACCATTTCCATACCCGTAATTAAGGGCAATTCAAGGGAGCAAATGATTAAGTCATACTCTTCCATGCGGCCTGCAAATAGCCCATCGGCTCCATCTGCCGCATAGTGAATTACGGTGTGGCCCAGAAAGCTCTTCACTTCTTGTATAACTTCTTCTTGGCTATGAACCAGCAACACTTTTAAATAATCGTTCATGATAATTTCTTTTAAGTCGAGCCTCAAGATGGACAAAAGAGAATTATTGGAATTTTAAAAGAGCGTCAAAAAAGGGGCTTTTTTTAAAGAAAATTGGATTCTGGTTAAATTTTGATGGTTTTGTCTAAGGATATCACTAGAAAAATCAGGATATCACTAGGCGGAAACTAGGATATAAAGCCATTGTCGTAAGCGAATTTTATCATGCTCACGGTATTTTTTAGACCCAGCTTTTGCTGAATGTTTGCTTTATGGGTGTGTATTGTTCTTTCCGATACCGAAAGCTTAAGGCTTATATCTTTTAAACTCATTTCAGAACAAATCAACATAAATATTTCACGCTCCCTATCGGTAAGTTCGGTAAGCTTATTAAAAGAAGGCCGTTCGCTTTTTAGCTTCACACTTCGCCTCATGGCTGCTACCATCATATCGTTATGATAATAATCTTTATCTACTACAGCACAAATAGCCCTCTCCAATTCATCGGGTTCACAATCTTTCAATAAAAAAGAATGAACCCCAATCTCAATCATGTGCATCATGTACTTTTGATTGTCATGCATGGTGAGAATGATAATTTTAATGTCGGGGTAGCGCTGCCTTATGGCCTCTGCTGTATCTACACCATTCATCACGGGCATGTCGAGGTCCAACAAAACTACATCGGGCTGAGTGGCACTTTTTTTAATCAACTCTAGGCAGGCCTTGCCGTTTTCGGCTTCCACCATTTGCCCCGTTCTATTAAATGACGAAAGAAGCCTGATCATTGCCTTTCTAAAAAGGGTATGGTCATCAACTATACAAATATTAATTTTTTCCATATCAGGCACCGCTCAACAATAGGATAACAATAGTACTGGTGATAAACCTATTTTCAAAACTAAATAATATTGATCCTTCCTATCGGGATGGATAGGTTATATAAATAAAATTCCCCTTTTGAGTTTGGATATCATTGGCTTTATTGAAAAAAATTAAATTTATGATAGTGCGATTGGCAACAGCTTCTGATATTCCTTCACTCATTGAGTTTCAATTGGCAATGGCATGGGAAACCGAAAACTTAACACTTGATAAGGTCACTTTAAGTAAAGGAATTGAGAGTCTGTTCCATGATCCTGCCAAAGGAAACTATTATGTAACGCAAGAAAACGAAGTAGTTATTGGTTGTTTAATGATAACTTATGAATGGAGCGATTGGCGCAATGGCAATGTGCTTTGGGTTCAATCAGTTTATATACATAAACAACACCGGGCCAAGGGCGTTTATAAAAAAATGTATCAATATATTCAGGAGCTTGTTAAAAACTCGGCTGATTTTAGGGGAATCAGATTGTATGTTGATAAGACAAATCTAGATGCTCAAAAAGTATATCAACAATTGGGTATGGATGGAGAACACTATCAAGTATTTGAGTGGATGAACGCAAAGGGTTGATGGTTGTTCGTTCTAGTTGTTGGGCTTCTTCAAATTACTAACAACTATGAACACACAACTATTCAATTTCCACAATCATCTCTACCTCCACCGAAAAATTAAATGGTAAAGCATAAACGCCAATTGCTGAGCGGGCATGTTTCCCTTTTTCGCCAAATACAGCCACCATCAAATCAGAATAACCATTAATAACTTTGGGTTGATCTACAAAATCTGAAGTGCAATTAACCATACCCAGTACTTTAACAATGCGTTTTACTTTATTCAAATCTCTCAACTCTGCTTTAAGTGTTGAAAGCATGCTAACCGCGGTTGACTTAGCCGCTTCGTACCCCTGATGTATGGTTAAATCTTTACCTACTTTACCGGTAAAACCAGAAACGGGGCCATGGCCAGCCAAGTATAAAAGGTTTCCTGTTCTCACAGCCTTCACATAATTAGCCACTGGTTTGCTTGGTTCAGAAAGTTGAATGCCCAAGTCCTTTAGTTTTTTATCAAAATCAATTTGTGCTATGGCATTGCCTACTGCCAGCATAAAAATTACAATTACAATTGCGTTTTTCATTTTTAGGTTAGAATTTATGAATGAAGATAAAGTATTTAGTAAGAAACCTTACTTTTAAAAATAATAAAACATGATGGAAAAATCTCGATGCCCTTGGTGTCTCTCTTTTGATCAATATATAAAGTACCATGACACAGAATGGGGGGTGCCTGTTCATGAGGATAGAATTCATTTTGAGTTTTTGGTTTTGGAAGGGGCACAAGCAGGCCTCAGTTGGGCAACTATTCTTAAAAAGAGAGAAGGCTACAGAAAAGCGTTTGCCAAGTTTGATCCAACGAAAGTTGCCAAGTTTACGGAAGCCAAGTTGGAGAAAATTCTTTTAGACCCCGGCATTGTTAGAAACCGACTGAAAGTTTATGCGGCCGTTAATAATGCTAAACGGTTTTTGGAAGTTCAAAAAGAGTTTGGAAGCTTCGATAAATACATCTGGGGTTTTGTAAACAGCAAAGTCATTGTTGGTTCAAGAAAAACGTTGAAAGATGTACCGGCTACTACTCCGCAGTCAGATGCGCTAAGTAAAGATTTGATCAAACGGGGCTTTAAGTTTGTGGGCAGCACGGTCATCTACGCACACATGCAAGCGTGTGGTTTAGTGAACGATCATCTACAAACTTGCTTCCGGTTTAAAGAAACCATATTGCTACTCTAATAAATATTTTAAAAGTGCATACGCACCCAATAACAAAAGCGTGATGCCCGGCACTAGCTTTACCATTTTATTATTTTTTACATAGCCTGCAAAGCGGTTTGCCAAATAAGTGAACAAAATAAGCAGGAGCATAACGCCAAAGGCTGTTCCTAATACATATGCATGCAAATACAGTTTACTTGGAAATGCGAGCCAACCTTGCGCTTTTAAATAAGCAGTTACACCAATCCAAAAAGGAATAGCCATTGGGTTGAGTATGCTCAAAATAAGTCCTCGCCTAAAGCCGCTCTCATTAAATTTTTCAATTGCTTGCACAGGAGCGTTACTTGTCCATACTGTAAGTACGCCTAAAACCAACATTACCGCTGCTGTTATTAATTGAAAATTATTGGTGATGTTAGGGAAGGCTGTTATCCAATGCTCAAACTCTACGCCAATCCACGCATAAGGATATTCTATTATAGCTACGGCTAATGAAAACCGAAGTGCAATTTTTGTCTTTCTTTCTAACCCAAGCTGAAGCACGCACAGGTTCATAGTGCCTGGAGGTATAGATCCTAAAAAACTAAAAACCAAACCAACCGCAAAAACATAGAAATATTTCATCCGTTAAGAGGAAGTCAAAGTCTTAAATTTTTTGTAGTGGGCTTTGCCTTCACGAAACGAAATATACGGAATACCTTTTTTATAGTTTTCGGCACTTATGCGATACATGTTGCTCCAGTGAATGAACAAAACTTTTACTGCCTCTACAAATGAAAAGGCAGGATCATAAATATGAGCAGGTTCAGCTCCACAGCCATTTAACTCTACAATTTTTACCTCTCCGTTTTCAAGCGTTTTCAATGATGAAGTACGCAAATCAAATCTGCCAAAATAAAAGCCATCAATCTCTTTGCTTATTAAATCAAATGACGCTGATAGTTTTGGAGTGATCAAATGATTGTAATTCAAAAACTTTGTGCCCAGGCAATGATTTCCAATTGGCACTAATTCCATCTTTTGATTCGCTACTAAAACTAGATCAAGCTCTTTTTTATAGGTGTGTTTTAAAACATTCCATTGTAATTTGGCTCGCTCATTAGATTCAATTAACTGACTTAATGACTGCCTTCCATCGCCCGTTACGTGAAGCATTTCTTTGCCTACAATAGAAACTACCCTGCCTGAATTTTCACTCGGATAACGAATGTAAAATACTCCAAACTCCAATGGCAAATCAACATGTTCTTGGACTAAAAAATCAATCTTGATTTGCTTCAAATACTCTTCTGCTTGCCTATTATTATTGATAATCTTCACCTTCCAGCCACGCTCCCCTAGATCTGGTTTAAAGACCAGTGGAAAAGAAAGTTGATGGTTATTGATTTGATTTACCAATGCTTCGTTTGTTATCGGAACCTTAATTAAAAGTGTGGTGGGTCTAACCTTCGCAGGTACTTTTTCAAGCACTTCAAATTTAGATTCACCAAACATACCACCCATTAAAATACCTGGGTTAGAGGCGGAGAAAAAAAATAACGATCTTGATTTTATAGATAACCATATCCAATAAGGGAATAGTGGTGCTTGAAGAATGCCAAAAGGCCAATACTCCCAACTTCTTAATTTGATGAAAAAGTTTGATCTAAATACCTGACGTAAAAGTGTCATCAAAATTATTTCGCAAACAATTTACTTGTTTCCTTGTAACGAAGGGTGGAAGCGGCCACGCCAAAATCTAGTGGGAGTTGAATGTAAGCGGCCACTTGTTTAATCCCTATTTTCATAATGGCCATGTGATGAACAGCATGCTCAATATTGTAGGATAATTCTCTCCAATAATTAGTTTCAATAATTACACAATCATCGTTGGTGGCGCTGTATTCTACTTCCAGTTTTAATACCTTGTTAGAATTCTGATGTGAAATAAATTCACGGATTCGATGAATGGCGTTAAGCGCAATGTATTTATCGCTTTCAATTAATTTGTCATGAATTCTTTTATCATAATTGATAAGACCCTGAGAGGTTCCTTGTTCAAGACAAATAAAAAACTCAAGGGTATGTCGTAAATGCTGCCCAATGGAAGCACCGCTCAGAACCTCTGAAGGCTTACTGAAATCTTGGTCTTTTACCTGAAGAGCAAAATCCTGTAACTGACCAAGTATCTTAACAGCTGTATCTGACAATTGCATGCATTAAACTTAAAAGTATAATTTCAAAACTCAAAATTAAAAGAAACTACTCAATAGTTTTTGCCCACCGCTTATCCGCTTTTTCTTTAAGACTTTTCTCTTCTTTGTTCCAATCCTTAAGCGTATTATTAGTCCAGAAATTATAGAACAAGAAAAGTCGTCCATCTGTTATTTTAAATGTTTCCGGATCAACTTTTACTTTCTCTCCTGTTGCGCCCATCGCATAGGCGCACCATCCGCCATAGGCAGGTTCATATTTTTCTGGTGAGGCTTTAAACTTATTAAGATTGGTTTCGGTTGCAAACCGATAGGTAACCCCTTGGAAGCTATATTTTAGTGTTTCCTTTCCTTCTTTTGGTTTGAAGTCAAAGTAGCTAACCGGATCATATCCTTCAATGGCAAGAGCCTGCTTCGTGTTAAAGTTTTTCTTCCTGCTGGCCTCAGACTGTGCAAAAGCTGATGAGGCTATTAAAACCACAAGGAGTAACGAAGTGAGATTTTTCATAATCACGCAATTTGCAAATAGATACGTTAAAACATCTTGTTTCGGTTTGGAATATGATCTGTTTGTCAGTGGGAATACATTTTGCAATTCCATTAA
>JANXRR010000606.1 GCA_025356795.1 Bacteroidia bacterium | reverse complement strand
GATTCAGTTCCCGTTAGGTAGCTGGCAAGATTACCATATTGGCGTAAGGTAGTGCTGTCGATCTCCGCCTTTGCCTTCAGGGAGCTAGTGGATGAGGAGTCTGGCGCAGCCTGGGTGGTGATTACTTGATTGAGGGTTTCTGGTGGCACTGGTTTAGCCGCAAAGAAATAGAAGTACGCTAATAAAAGAGCTGCAATTAAAGTTAGGCCAATGGCGGAGTTCCTGTCCATATTAAATTATTGAATAATGATTTTTTTTAAACACAACTGTGACTTACGGATTCGATTTTTTATGAACTAATGCTGCCTCCACAAATTTTACAAATAAGGGATGAGGGTTTACTACCGTGCTTCTCAGCTCGGGGTGATATTGAACGCCAATAAACCAGGGATGATCTTTCAGTTCAACCACTTCCACAAGATTTGAATCGGGGTTTACACCCACGGCTTTCAAGCCTGCTTCTTCTATTTGTTCTAAGTATTGGTTGTTGAACTCATAACGATGACGGTGGCGTTCATGAATTAAGCTTTCGCCATAGATAGAATATGCTTTTGACCCTTTCTTTAGTTTGCAAGTATAAGCTCCCAACCGCATGGTGCCACCTTTGGAAGTGATCTTTTTCTGATCTTCCATCATGTCGATCACAGGATGTTTTGTTTTAGGATTAAGCTCAGTGGAACTAGCATCCAAACCCAATACGTTTCTCGAGAATTCTACCACTGCGCATTGCATCCCTAAGCAAATCCCCAAGAAGGGTATTTTATTTTCTCTTACATATCGTATGGCCGCAATTTTCCCTTCCAATCCGCGCTCGCCAAAACCGGGTGCTACTAGAACGGCATCTAAACCTTCTAGCACATGAGCAACGGTATCATGTGTTATTTCTTCTGATGAAATCCATTTAAGGTTTACTGTACATTCATTCACTGCACCTGCGTGGATAAATGATTCGGCTATTGATTTATACGCATCCGGTAACGAAACATATTTGCCCACCAAGCCGATGGATACTTCTTCATTGGGGTTTTTGAGTTTGCCAAGAAAATCTTTCCACTGCTCAAGCTCTGGCTCATGTTTGGTGGTCACTTTCATTTTGGCAAGCACCCGTTCATCCAGCTTTTCTTTCTTCATCAACAGGGGCACATCGTAGATGGTATCGGCATCCATAGCCTCAATAACAGAATTCAGGTTGACGTTGCAGAAAAGTGCCAGTTTCTTCCTAAGTTCAGTATTGAGCGGATATTCTGATCGACAAACCAAAATATCGGGCTGAATTCCATACGATAAAAGTTCTTTTACCGAATGCTGTGTAGGCTTTGTTTTGAGTTCTTTGGCGGCTTTTAAATAGGGGATAAGTGTTAAATGAATAACCAACGCACTGTTAGAACCTAAGTCCCAACGCACTTGGCGCACGGCTTCTACAAATGGCAACGATTCAATATCGCCCACCGAGCCACCTATTTCAGTTATGATAAAATCATATTTACCAGTTTCGCCCAAAGAATAGATGTGGCGTTTTATTTCGTCTGTAATGTGAGGTACTACTTGTACGGTCTTGCCCAAATACTCGCCTTTGCGCTCTTTGGTGATCACGTTGTTGTAAATCCTGCCCGTGGTCACATTGTTGGCTTGCGAAGTGGGGATATTCAAAAAACGCTCGTAGTGGCCAAGGTCCAAGTCAGTTTCCGCCCCATCGTCAGTCACATAGCACTCCCCATGTTCGTAAGGGTTGAGTGTGCCGGGGTCAATGTTGATGTATGGGTCAAATTTCTGGATGGTGACGGAAAAGCCCCTCGCTTGCAGCAGTTTACCGAGGGAGGCCGAAATGATTCCCTTACCTAAAGAGGAGGTAACACCGCCTGTAACGAAGATATATTTGGCCGTAATTGACATAGTGCGTCTAAAAAATTCGGGGCAAAGGTAGGTATTTGAACCTGACTACGATTGGGTGGTTTAAAATAAATTAAAGGGGATTGTTTGATAAGACCTTTAGTCATGATGTCGTTTCTAGTGAATTTAAGAGTTCGCTGGCTCAGCGAAACAACGAAAATTGATGCCCAACTATTGAATGGTTATGGACTAAAGAATATTTGGCCATCTTACAATAAGGGTTGGAATAATGATATACCAATAAGGAACTTCAGTTTATCCCTGTCGTTGGGAATAACTTTTATTCATTAGAATTTGATAGGCTTAGCCTCCTCGCAATCTTCTCCGCAGCATTCCCATCGCCATACAGTTTGCTTTTGCTTACAAATGGTTTCTTGATCAAATCCTTGAATTGATAGATGATAAGTTCTTTATCTGCTTCTAGAATACAATTAGTTCTAATTATTCATAAATGTCTTTCCTATTGCCAATAGCTATTATATCTACAATCAATTTAACATCTAAAATGGTATAAATGATTCGGTAATTGCCCACACGAATTCTATACCCCTCCCTGCCTTTAAGCTTTTTGTAGCCAAATGGTCTTGGATTCTCCTCAAGTGATTGTAATGCTTCTAATATGGGCTCGGCAATTATATCAGAAAGCTGATCCAATTGCTTTTGAGCTTTCTTTGACAATGTAATTGTGTAGCTAGCCATTTTTGGCCTGACGACTTTTAAGGTAATCGGTGAAAGAAATGCGACTTCCATCATCTTCCTTTTTGGCTTCATCGTAAAGCCGAATGTCGTCAAGCTCCTCAAGTTCTTCAATCAATGAATCGAACTCTTGGAGAGGAATAACTACAAGCCTCTGCCCAGCCGTATCGGTAATGATTTGTGGATGTAAGTCTATCATTTGTATGAATGATGTTTCATTACAAATCTACAGATTTTAGCTGTGTGCTACAATCAAGGTATGCAATTTTAAATCGCCTCAGTCTTTTATGCGCTCTCAGGGTTGCCAAGAAGTTTTTAATGACTTTGCCTATAGAAACCTTGCCGTGCGGGTGCGATAGCCTACAACCTAGTCCTTTCTCCACAACTCAATGAACCGCTGTATACGAGACCCGCTTGGCCTGCTCTGAGGCACGAAGGGTTACAGTAGTGTGAGAGCTTCTATCTGCTAGCCCTTGCCAGAGGGGCGGGGCTACTCGATGTGTGCTGTGGTTGCGAGAGCAACATAACTGCGATAAAGATGGAAGTTGGCCTTCCAACAAAGACATTCAGGTGTTTTTGTTAAACC
>JANXRR010000600.1 GCA_025356795.1 Bacteroidia bacterium | reverse complement strand
CTTTGAATCTCTTTAAAATAGTAGATAAGGTTTGCTCACTTTTTCGCGAAGCAGCAAAAGAAAAAAATATTGAGCTTAAAAATGGGGTTAATCAAATGGAGTTAATTTTGGCAGATGAAGACCAGGTTGAATTGATCATGCGCAACTTAATTCACAACGCCATTAAGTTTACTTCCTCCAAAGGAACAATTGAAGTAGCATCAATCGCAGCTAATGATTTTATCGAAATCAGTATAAAAGATACTGGCATTGGGATGGATCAGCAAAAAATTAATCATTTATTTATACCTAGTTCTTCTACTTCAAGAGGAACGCTAGGTGAAAAAGGAACTGGGTTAGGTTTACTTCTATGCAAAGAGATGGTGGAGAATAATGGAGGTAAAATTTGGGTAACAAGTAAAGAAGGTGAAGGAACTTATTTTAAGGTTTTGTTGCGAAAAGCATAGCTCACTTATTTTATGCCTGTTTTAATATAAGTCCTCCAGTTAAAAAATTAACTACAACATCTAATACTTCAACCGACTTGAGGTTATGACCTTTTCCCTTCGTTATTAGCAAGGTAGAATTTTCCCAGACTAGATGAATAGCTTTAGAATTCTCCACGGATGTTTCATCGTCATGTTCATCATGGATGATTAATCCTTTGCAGTTTATTATTGTGGAGGCAAATTTTTCTGCTGAATAGAAATCAATAGTATGTTTTGTTACTTCTTCAAAATGTTTTTCAACTAAATAAACACACCTCTTACTTAATTTTAACTGCTGAGCATAAAAAGAGAAGAATTCTTTTGCTTCACCGGGAGGAGCAAGTATTACAAGTGAATCTGGAGCTAGTGTAGGATTTGTGCTAAATGTAAAAAGTGCCGTAAATGCTCCAATGGAGTGGCCTATCACCTTATCCACTTTTCCAATACTCGAAACATATTTAGTAATCGCTTCACTGTAATAAGGAACGCTCAAAAAATCTCCACTACTAAGTCCATGACCTGCAGCATCTAAAGCATAAATGGTATAAAGGTTTTTATCAATAGCATCGATATAATTCTTCCATCGATAGGTATGACTTTGCCATCCGTGAAGAAGAAGTATTTTGGTGGTTCCAGCACCCCACTTGTAGGTATGAATAGTTTCCTTTCCAAGATTAAAAAATGATTGCTCCGCTGTTTTGAAGAACGTCTGGTGTTTCTTGGTAATCTTACTTCTAAAAGGTCTACAGAATAAATGGAATCCAATTTCTGCTGCTTTTTTTGGTGCAACAAGTGCTAATAAATTCAAATAGTTTCCAATAAAAATGAATAGTAATTTTTTCATTGCTTTAATTGTGAATACCAATTGGTATCTAGATGGATAAAAAATTTATATTTCTATTTGTTGTAACTGCTGATTGAGGTGCTTTATCATTTTTTTTATGTCGCTGTCGTTTCGCTCTAATTTGCTCATCATAATACTTCCTTCTAAGCAGGCTATGATGAGTGTGGCAAAAAAATCTTTATCTATTCCAGTTTTTATTTGTTTTCGCTCAATGCCTTTGTTAAGAATCGAAACAACAGATCCTCTCAAAACGGATAATATTTTCAACGCCTCTTTACGGAGGCCAGCATGGGCGTCATCGGCTTCGATAGCTGCATTGAGCAACGGGCATCCGCCTTTTACGGGCGGATTGGTGATGTATGATTCAAAAAATGTAAAAATGGATCTGAGCTTATTTCCCGCTGTAACTTCAGGCTTTGTCAACTCTCTAAGCTTCTCAAACAAGAGAGAAGAAAGATAGCTAAGGGTTTCGCGCTCAAGTTCATCTTTGTTGGTAAAGTGCGTGTAAATGGCACCCTTTGTTAATCCTGTAGCAGTTGTAATATCGCTTATAGAAGTTGCTTTGTATCCATTGGTATTAAAGAGCACTCCAGACCTTTTCAGTATATTTTCTTTTGTAGCTTCTGGGTTGCGCATGTACAAAGATACCAATTGGTATCTAAAATGCAAATTGATTATAATTTGAATTTCTTGTATGCCATCACTGCTTTCAGGTGGCCGTAACCAAATTCACCTTTCAACTTGTCATACAAATCTTTTGAAGTAGAATTTTCAGGAAGCTCTTTTAGGGCCTCGCTGATTTTTTTCACGGCATCTTCACTCATAAACTTGAAAATGCTTAGTTTGTTTTCTGCTACTGCCTTGGCTAAATGACTTTCAATGGTGCCAATAGCAAGGTCTCTTTCTTTGGCAATTTGCTCAACGCTCAATCCGGCACTAAGCAACTCAAGAGTTAAATCATACGTGCTTTTACCATTTTCCCTTTTTGTTTTTCCTTTGCTTGGTTTCTTCTTGCTTGTTAATGGTGTTTGAGTAGCAACCCCCTTTCTTATTTCTGTTAGTAAAGTATTTCTTTCAATGGTTCTCTTTTGTGAAAGTGAATTGAATTCAAATTTTTCACTGTTTGCTAATATCGCCTCTATCAAATAGGAGGCCTTGTCTACTTCTTCCAGTTTTTTGGTTAAAAGCTGATCGATGTCTATTAAATGATTGAGGTATGTTTTTACCCTCTTTTGATTCTTCATTACCTCTATGTGATGAAGAAGTATTTTCAATTGTTGCCAGAGTTGGTTTTTATAGTAATCACTCCCTTTGCGAATTCGATCCAGCAATGTTTCCGCATTATTACTGCTTACCAGGTCGATTAATTGGCGTCTGAACTTTGCTGTATTTGATTGCTCTTTCTCCAAGGCTTCGCACACTTGTGTGAGTATTGGCTTCATCGAATTCTCTGTAAAGCCTGTCTCAGGATTTTCTTCTTGGAGATAGCGGACCTCTTTTACGATCGTGGCGAAGTTGAACGTTTTGTCGAGTAGTTGCTTAATGAATTGCCGCTGCCTTTCCTTCATCAAGGCAACCAACTGACTTGGGTTATTATTACTTTTCACGAAAGCTACCACCTGCTCATCAGTACTAATTGCTCTGGAATTTATTTTTGCACGTAGTATCAACCCTTCTAATGATCTCAGCCGTGAGAGGGCAACGTATACTTGGCCATCAGCGAAAGCTTGCCCCACATCAATGATTGCTCTATCAAACGTTAATCCCTGGCTTTTATGAACCGTAATTGCCCACGCCAACTTAATTGGGTACTGTTCAAACGCTCCTGTTACAATTTCTTCTAGTTCACTGCCTTCATCAACATTGTACTTTTTGTTTTCCCACCGTTCGCGCTTAAGTTGTTAGCGCGTTTGGCTTTCGGCTAAAGCCACCCAAATGGTATCACCTGAAACTTCTGTTACTGTAGCAAGTTTTCCATTGAAATACATCTTGCCTTCATTGTCGTTGCGCACAAACATAATTTGTGCGCCTACTTTTATTTCCAACGAAAGTTGTATGGGATACATGCTCTCAGGAAAATCTCCTTCTAATTGAGCATCAAAAAAGTGGGATTCTGTTTTTAAATTTTTTAGTTCCCGTTGGTTGAGTTCATCGGCTTTATAATTATGGGTGGTAAGTGTGATTACTTCCGTTAATTTTCTAATTTCTTCTTCTGATTTATAATGTTGGTTGAGTGTTTCAATGTTCTCATAAGTAGTTTCATTATTCCTAAGATTATTAAGTATGGAAATGAATGTGTCATCATGCTGCCTGAAAATTTTATTTAACTCTATATATACGAGAGCATCTTCTTGCAGTGCCTTGGCCTCATAAAACCAAACGCTTTTGTAATACTTATTTAAAATATTTTTCTCTTCATTTTTTACTACAGGAGGAAGCTGATACAAATCACCAATAAAAAGTACTTGTGCTCCTCCAAAACTTTGCCTAAAATTTCCTCTTGCGGCCTTCATACGATAGTCAATGGCATCGAGCAGATCGGCACGAAGCATACTTACTTCATCAATCACCAGCAAATCAATGGATCGCAGTACTTGTTTACGTGCGCTGTTAAGTGGATGTTTTCTAGCCAATGTATTTTGATTGATAACCCTTCCGTTCTCGTTAAAATCCTCTGGAAGAAAACGATCAGGCAAAAAAGTTACGGGTGGCAATAGAAATTGAGAGTGAATGGTAACGCCACCGGCATTGAGTGCGGCAATGCCCGTAGGTGCCACCACAATATGCGACTTGTGAGTAAGCTTGGATAGATTTCTTAGAAAAGTTGTTTTGCCGGTACCAGCCTTGCCCGTGAGAAATATATGACTGGAGGTGGTATTAATAAATTGAGAGGCGGTGGTGAGAAAATCTTCCATAATGTAAACTTATGGAAGTATACTTAAATTTTCATTAATAGATACTTTTTAAGGATTATATTTGCTAATCAATATATAAATTATTAGAGCAAAATCTTTTTTTAAAATACGCTATAAAAATGTGAGAGCAATCAAGATTAGAAAATTTGGATATGCGTTTTACAATAATTGAGGTTCAAAAAAAGGTGAGAGTTCTTTCTTATTTCCATAGTAAACGAAGCCCAAAAAGAAGACCTAGCAACTAATTTGGCACTTGTTATTATGAGTTCTATTTCTCTTTCCTCCGTTATCAAGATGTCCTCCTACTGGTCGAAACGGGTAGGTGTTCGTTGGCAATTTCTCTTTTCTATTCTTGCCATTTGGCTGGTAAGCTTATGGCTAAGAACCGAATATGGCCAAGAAGATTCTAACCTTTGGCTAGTCATGAACCAATTCATGAAGCTTGTGGAATTCACCATCATTGGCCTCTTTGTTATTAGTTTACTTTCTGCCCTCGCCACTTGGGCTTATTTTATCAATACAGTAAGAAATAAAAATGCAACTGTTCAGGTAAAATTTGGAGATGGACAAAAAGCAGAGGCCGGGTGGGTTGCGCTTACGATTTCCATTCAAGGTGGTGTGTTAAGGCCATTACTTGGATCCATTCAATCGAGGTTGATTTTCTCAGAAAAACGAATGAGCGACAAAGTCATCTTGGATGTAAACATTCCTAAGCCCCGGCATTGGTGGAGATTAGGAATAAAAGGCACAGGCCAAACACTCCTTCATGATCGTGGAATCTATGATGTTGAAAAAGTATTGATTTCGTTTACCGATATGCTCGGATTGGTTTCTCTGCCATGCTCGTTGCCATTGAATCAGCAGCTTTTCACGTTGCCACGACTGCAAGGTTCTACAACAATACAGGCCACTCCCAATTCTACTGAAGAACAATTACAGCGAATCGACATCCCTAAAAGGGTAGAGGGTGAGCATGTAAATTACAAAGAGTTTGAAGCCGGTGATAACATCCAACGCATTGTGTGGAAGATTTATGCCAAGAGCGGCCAGCTCGTTGTTCGCATTCCGGAAACCAAAGATCCTTATGCTTCACATGTTTATTTTTATGTGAGCTTCTTTCATGGATTGAGGATGCAGGGTGGCGTATTGGAGACTGAATTGCTGAATGTATATAAAGATCAAGTCAGAAATTTATTTGAAGCCTTGCAACGCAATGGATATGATGTTCGCATTCCACAAGATCAGGAGGTGCCAAAAC
>JANXRR010000554.1 GCA_025356795.1 Bacteroidia bacterium | reverse complement strand
TTTATTCCTAGGAAGCAGCAAGTGGACATATACTTGCCACCGAAACCAGTTGTAGAAATTGGGCTAGCCAATCGCTCGTTCGTAGATCGATCTTCGGGTCAAGGTGTTCCTGTATTCTGCGAAGCGGGGGGCGATATATTAATTTACGGTTATCCAGCTGCTATAGCGGGCACCTCGACTGGCTCTTTTGCATTAACTGCCAGTAACGGAGTGATTATCAATTATCCAGGGGCTGCTTTTGTAGATAATGGGAATGGGACAGCCGTGCTGAAGCCTTATTTATTAAGCGGACCATCTAATTCGAAAACGAACATTGGAATAACTAATAATTACAAGGATATTAAAATCGATTATACGTATCAGGATATTAATTCACCCGCCATTGGAACAGGTTCGTTAACCATTAGAATTGAGCCCAATCCAGTTGCTAAGTTTATAATGACAAGTGATATTACCGATCCTACCACGCCTACTACCAATGCCTATTGCTTAGGCAAGCCGATTACATTTGATCCGGCAACGTCCACTCTTACAGGCAGCGGTCAAATAGCAAAATACGATTGGGATTTTGGGGATCCAAACTCAATTAATCCAACGGCCAAGGTAAAAACGCCAATCCATCAATACGGAGCGTCAGCACCCTTTACGCCAAATTTGATTGTGACCTCCTCTTTCGGTTGTAGCTCCTCAACTACAAGCAACATTATAAGCATTGGTACTATCCCTTCTGTTAGTTTCAATTTTACTGGTATTTCTACCAATGATGTTTTTCAATTTGAGAATGGAACTAATATAGCCCCAGGTACCGTGGGTGACGGCCTATTTCAACTTGATTGGGACTTCGGGGATAAAAATAGTATTTCATCCAAAACACCAACTCTAAAGTTAAAAGCCATTAACAAATATGTTTCTGCTAATAATGAAACTAAAAACAAATATGATGTAGTTCTGAAAGTTACTTCTAACCTTGGTTGCGTAAGCAGCAACTCCCAATCTCTTGTAGTGGTGCCTTATGAGGATTTCTCTAAGGGTAGTGCCAAGTATGATTTTGAAACTGATCAGCAATGGCAAACATTGCCTTTTGTTGGATCATCCTGGCAGCGCGGCAAGCCTACAGGGGTTGCTCTTCAATCTTCAAATGGTCAGAATATTTGGAAGACTAATCTGAACGGAGCGTATAAACCAAACGAGAGATCCTATCTGTATTCGCCTTCTTTCAAATTAAGTAGTTTATCAAAACCGCTGATTTCTTTTAATAGCTTGTTTGAATTCTACAATCAAGATGGCGTAGTTCTCGAATATTCTACCGATGACTTGAACATAATTGACAAAGATAAAAAATGGTATGCGTTGGGTAATTTCGTAAATGCCACTTCGCCTTCAGGCTATAATTGGTATACACACCTAGGCCTTACAACTAAACCGGGTAAGCAACTTATTGGAGACTACGGATGGTCAGGTTCTACCAATAAATCTTGGCAAGATTCGAAACATACTTTAAACACTACCTTAAATGGACCAACACCTAGTGGAAAGACTAATGTAGTATTTAGGTTTGCATTGGGTAGTGGTTCTAACGTAACCAATGAAAAAGGTTTTGCTATAGACAACTTTACCATTGGTGAAAGAACAAGGTTTGTAGTAGTAGAAAGTTTCAGCAATCTAGGAAACAAATCAGCGGATGAGTTATCAGCTAGTATATTACTGAAAGGTTTAACAAAAGATCTTTTTGGAAATAATGATTTATTAAACATTAACTATCATGTTGACTTTCCCAACAAAGATCCATTCAATTTAGATAACCCGGACGATCCAAGTGCCAGAGCGTTGTTTTATAACATTCTGGAATCTCCCAGATCGCGATTAGATGGGTTCAATGGTCTTAAGGACAGTCCGAATATGAATTCCGCTGGTGTATCCATTGATCCTTTGTTCTCCACTTGGCAAAACAAATTCAACTTGCAACAGCTTAAACTGGCCGATGCTCTGATTGATTTAACAGGGATAGTTTCAGATAAGGATGGCATAAGAATTCCCATTACGGTTACACCCTTAATTGATTTAGATACCGCCACTACGGTTTTACATGTGGGAGTGCTTGAAAAATCAATTGCTTTTACGAGTTTAAAAACGGAAGCCCTTGCACTTATACCAACCGAAAATAAAACGCAATCCAATTCCGAATTTGTTCTTAAGAAGATGTTGCCAAGTGCAGCAGGCACTAAGTTAAAAGCAATTCTTACGAAAGGAGTTTCTTCAAAAATGGGATCGTTTACATGGGTGCCCGATCCAGCTAAATTATATCTCCCAGCCAACGATCTGTATGCTTTTGCCTTTTTACAAAATTCAAAAACAGGAGAAATTTACCAAGCTCAGCTTGCTCCTATCGCCAACGATCCGCTTGTTGTAACGGGCATTGAAACACTAACCTCCGAAGACGTGTCTGTGTTCCCCAACCCCGCCAACAAGG
>JANXRR010000512.1 GCA_025356795.1 Bacteroidia bacterium | reverse complement strand
ATTGTATTTGAAGGTGCCTGCAGGCGAACGCAAAACCCGCGTGGAAACTGTGCTAGAGCGCATGAACATTATGCACAGAAGGAATCACTTCCCTCAACAGTTATCAGGTGGACAGCAACAACGCGTGGCCATTGCCCGTGCTATTGTAGCCAAACCAAAAGTAATATTGGCCGATGAGCCTACAGGAAATTTGGACTCTGCCAACGGTGAAGAAGTAATGAAGTTACTTTCTGAATTGAATACTGAAGGCACCACGGTAATCATGGTAACTCATTCACCTTATGACGCTAACTACGCACACCGCATCATCAACTTATTTGACGGTAAAGTAGTAACAGAAAACATCAAGGAACATTTCCATATTTAAAGCATACTGTCGCCATCGACAGAAAAGATATCAGGAGTAGGTAACCTGATTCGTTCTTTATAGTTTAGGTTTAGGTTGAAAAGGCTCAGTAACTGCTGAGCCTTTTCTATTTTTTTCAGCTCAAGAAGTTAATTTTATTGCGCATGCAATTCAAATTCGTACACAACGTTGAACGTTTGTGAACGATTACTTTTTCCTGTTCCGGTAAATATTCCATTGAGGCTTAATTTCAAATGTAAAACTAATTGGCATATTAATTGAACCTTCTTGCAACCTGAATTGGGGTGGGTGCGTCTTATTATTGTCTTATATAAAAACAACTCTATGTTTAAAAATTATCTTCTCATCACGCTCCGCAGTTTGACTAAGAACAAACTGTTTATGTTCATCAATGTATTTGGCATTGGCATTGCCATTGCTTGTTGCGTGGTAGCTTACCTCAACTGGAAGTTCAATGAAGATTGGGACATAGATCAGAAAAATGCTGAAACGATTTACCGTGTTCAGTTTTGGCATGAGTTCCAAGGAAATAAAAATCGGTACGGAATGAGCCCCATTCCATTGGGCAATTTTGTAAAACAAAATTTCAAAGATGTAGATAAGGTAGTTCGCTTCATTCCTTCAGGTGGTGATTTTAGAATTGGTGATGAACTTTTCAATACGGGTGTTGGCTATGCCGATTCTGCCTTCTTTGAATTATTCACCTATGATTTAAGGTATGGTAACTTCAACGACTTTAAAGATAAAAGTAAAATTTTTATTAGTGATGAACTTGCAAGGAAATACTTTGATAAAGAAGATGCGGTAGGTCAGCCACTCACTCAAATTGTTAATGGCAAACCAAAAGAATATATCGTGGGAGGAGTTTTTAAAAAGCAACCCATCAATTCAAGTTTCTACTCTGAAACATTTACTTCATGGGATAATTATTGGGAAGCTGTTAAGATCGGTCCTGATGAAAATGAAAATAACTGGAAACAGTTTGCGGTGTTGTTTCTACAAATAAACAATTCATCTAGGCTGGCTTCTATTACACAGCAACTTCAACAATATGTAGAGCCGCAAAATAAAGCGCGCGAAGATTTTAAAGTGAAGGAATATTTTCTTGAAAACTTTAAAGGCATGGGTGATCGTGGGCGTGAAGCACCACGGTTGCAAGGCGATTGGTTGCGCGGTGGGCTCCCTAAGGAAGCGATTACTATTCCCACCGTGATGGCAGTTTTTCTTTTATTATTGGCATGTTTCAATTTTACAAATACATCCATTGCCGTTTCAAGTAGAAGACTAAAAGAAATAGGCATTCGCAAAGTAATGGGCGGCTTGAGAAGTCAATTGGTGTTTCAATTCCTTGCGGAAAATTTATTGCTCTGTTTCTTTGGATTGATCGTGGGCTTATTAATGGCAGAGCTTCTTGTGCCAGCGTATGATAGCATGTGGAATTGGCTTGAGCTCGATTTGAATTATTCAAACAACAGTGGCTTCTTCCTGTTCTTACTTGGCCTTTTATTTTTTACAGCCATCATCGCGGGAAGCTACCCGGCATTTTATATCACTTCGTTTGAGCCCATTAGCATATTAAAAGACAAGCTAAAATTTGGCGGTACCAATTGGTTTACACGAATTTTATTAGGCTTGCAATTTTTCATTTCATTGTTGGCCATAATCTTTGCCGTTGCTTTCTATCGCAATGCAGAATATCAACGCAACTATGATTTAGGATTTTCTACCAACTCAGTTATCTCCTCCTTTATAAAAGATGAAGGAGAATTTAACGTGTATCGCGATGCCTTGATTTCTAACAAAGACATAAAAGTAATTGCGGGTACTAAAAACCATATCGCCACATCATATTATAACGATCCTGTTAAATTTGGTTCGATAGAAAAGGAAGTTGACATCATGGACATTGGCGACAATTACATGGAAGCAATGGACATGAAGATTATATCAGGTAGAGGTTTTCAAAAAGATTCTGAAACAGATAGAAAAGAATCAATTCTTGTTACCGAGGAGTTTGTAAATAAATTTGGTTGGAAAGACGATGCCATTGGCAAGCGCATCGTGTGGATGGATACCGTACAGCTTTATGTGGTAGGTGTAGTGAAAAATGTTTATGCACGAGCGCTATGGCAGCCTATTGAACCATTGATGATCCGTTATGCGAAGCCAGCTGACTACAAACAGATTATTGTAAGTACTTCACCAGACAAAATGAAAGCTATTAATGAATTTATGGAAAAGAAATGGAAAGAGATTTTCCCTAATGTGGTTTATAAAGGTCAAATGATCGATCAGGAAATGGCTGAGACAAATGAGATCAACACCAACATTGTGAAGATGTTTACTTTCCTTGGCTTCTTTGCCATTCTATTGTCTGCAACTGGCCTTTATACGCTGGTATCATTGAACATTATTAAAAAGATGAAACAAATTGGTGTTCGCAAAGTACTGGGTGCTTCGTTACCAAATATCGTTCGTGTAATCAACTTGGAGTTTGTTGTTATATTATCCATAGCGGCATTAATCGGTGGCGTGGCTGGATATTTCGCCACAGATATTATTATGGATTCTATCTGGGATTATTACAAGAAGCTTGATGTGATTGGATTTACTTTTTCAATTGCCATCATGTTTGCCGTTGCCGTAATAGCTGTTGCTTATAAAACAGTTTCTACCGCTTCTATGAACCCAACGAAGACGTTGAGGGATGAGTAGATTTAACACTCATGTTCTGAATTGACAAAAAGCAATTGGCAGCTTTTGATATGAACTAGTTTAATGTAAATAAAATCAGAAGGCCTGTAACGTTCAATCAGTTAATAGCGTCTACCAAGAAAATGGAATACTGAAGTGATAAAACTTTTTGCAAGTTAGCAAGCAACTAGATGCCGAGCGTTTAAAAATAAAACTATGATAAAAAACTACATCACCGTTGCGTTTAGAAATATTCTGAAGCACAAGTTCTTTGCCTTTATCAACATCTCAGGCATGACCATTGGTATAACCGCTTGCTTGTTGATCATACTTTACATTGCGGATGAACTGAACTTCGATCGTTTTCACACAAAGGCAGATCGAATTTATCAGGTAGGCCTCCACGGCAAAATTGGCGGACAAGATATTATGACTGCCAACACGTGCCCACCCATGGCCGCGGCATTAGTTACTGATATTCCAGAAGTGGAAGCGTCTACTCGTATTGATCGCAATGGCCAAATGGTAATTAAGGTTGACGACAAATCGTTTACTGAAGACAAAACGTTTTATGCAGACTCTAACTTCTTTGAGTTCTTTAGTTTCAAACTGAAAGAGGGCGATATAAAGAAAGCCCTTAGCGAACCCAACACGATCGTGCTTTCTGAAAAAACAGCAACTAAAATTTTTGGTAGCTATCCCGCCATAGGAAAGTTAATTGTAGTGGGTGGTGAGAACAAAACATTTAAAGTAACAGGCGTTGCAGAAAATTGCCCTTCCAATTCTCATTTTACATTTAATCTTCTTATTAGTTCAGTTTCAAATGAAAACCTGACAAAAAGTACTGTTTGGCTCAACAATAACATGTTCACTTATTTTCTTCTTCGCGAAAAGGCTTCCGTTGAAGCAGTCAACAAAAAGTATGAAAATCTTGTAGAAAAATATGTAGGCCCTGAAGTTGAGAAATTTATGGGCACAACGTTGAAGCAACTGAAAGACCAAGGAGGTGCTTATGGATATTATAGCACCAAGCTTACCGATATTCACTTGCATTCAGTTTCGCAGGATAACATTGAAGCTGGGGGCAACATTATGTATGTCTATTTCTTTGGCGGCATTGGTTTGTTCATCATCATAATTGCTTGCATTAATTTCATGAACTTATCAACGGCTCGTTCAGCGGGTAGAGCAAAAGAAGTAGGCCTTCGCAAAACACTGGGATCATTGCGCTCGCAAATGATCTGGCAATTTTTAGCTGAGTCGGTAATGTATTCATTGGCGGCAGTAGTGTTAGCACTTGTTGTTTGTTATTTTTTACTGCCCTCATTCAATTTGCTTTCAGGTAAGGAGTTAACCATGCAACTGGTGAGCAATCCTACATTCATTGCAGGCCTTGGTGGACTTATTCTTTTTGTAGGATTTGTTGCCGGAAGTTATCCTGCATTTTATCTTACCTCATTCAGTGCCGTGGAAGTATTGAAAGGAAAAGTACGCGCGGGCGCAAAGAGCAAGGGCGTGAGAAGTGGCTTGGTGATTTTGCAATTTGGTCTTTCCATTTTCCTCATCATTTTCACGCTCGTGGTGTATCAACAAATACGATACATGCAAGAAAAGAATATTGGCATTGAT
>JANXRR010000511.1 GCA_025356795.1 Bacteroidia bacterium | reverse complement strand
TCATCATCAAAACCCTACCGGGTACCAATCAAGTATCCAACGCATTTCAAATGCTAAGAATGAACCAATATTCGTCTTTCCTTTAGAAACGGAAGACTCTGTATATTTAATAAAAGTGCCAACTACCAAAAATAGTGATGGCGATTATAGTGTGCAGTCAAATAAAAAACAAGATTTTGATGGTGAAGAGGATTTCAAAGCACCTGAAGAGGAAGCAGATCCTGCAGACAGTAATGATGATTTTGATGATGACGGAGATGGAGGTAAAAAGGATCCAAGCTATGATCCCGACTTTGATGACTAGTTAAATAGTTGATTTGTTATTCGTTGATTTTTTAATAGAGTCAAAAGAATTATTCATTAACCAATCAACGATCAACTACTTTTGCATTCCTAATGTTAAATAACGAATTGCTTCCTGACTCTTCTTTAGATCAACTCAGCGCCAAAGAGTTTATTATCATCAAAAGAGCTCGGGTAAATAACCTTAAGAATCTTAGCGTTGCCATCCCTCGCAATAAGCTCGTAGTTATTACCGGACTGTCTGGATCCGGAAAATCTTCTCTGGCATTCGATACTCTTTTTGCAGAAGGCCAGCGCATGTATGTAGAAAGCCTAAGCTCTTATGCTCGCCAATTTCTTGGCCGTATGGAAAAGCCAGAAGTAGATTACATTCGAGGAGTTTCTCCTGCCATTGCAATTGAGCAGCGAGTAAACACACGAAATCCCAGATCCACTGTTGGCACAACTACGGAGATTTATGATTACTTAAAATTGCTGTATGCACGCATTGGTAAAACACTTTCACCGATAAGCGGAAAAGAAGTAAAGCGCGATACGGTGCAAGACGTAGTGGATTACATCAACAAATTAAAAGAAGGCACTCGGGTGATGATTGCGTGCCCTCTCAAAATCGAGAAGGGAAGAAAAGCAGTTGATGAATTAAATCTCCTATTAAGTAAGGGCTTTACGCGAGTGTTAATCAATGGCAATGTTGCTTTCATAGAAGAAACAATAAATACAGCGAAAAAGCTTATTAAAAGTGATGTGCTTGAAATATTGATAGATCGCGCTGCGGTAAATGCCACAGATGAAGATTTAACATTTAGATTAGGAGACTCCGTTCAAACCGCCTTTTTTGAAGGACATGGCGATTGCCTAATTTATGTGGAGGGTAAAGAGAAAACTCCTTTCTCCGATCGGTTTGAATTGGATGGCGTGTTGTTTACCGAGCCATCCGTTAACTTCTTTAGTTTTAACAACCCGTTTGGCGCTTGTCAAACATGCGAAGGCTTTGGTAAAGTTATTGGCATTGATCATGATTTAGTTATTCCCGATAAAAGTCTATCTGTATATGAAGGTGCTATTGCTCCCTGGCGCACCGAGGCCATGAGTGAATGGCAAAAGCCTTTGCTGAAGAATGGCATCAAGTTCGATTTTCCGGTGCATCGTGCATACAATGAACTTACCAAAGAGCAACAAGAGCTATTATGGAAGGGCAACGAATATTTTAGTGGCATCGATGGTTTCTTTAAACACATAGAATCTCAATCACATAAAATACAATATAGGGTAATGGTTTCGCGCTTTCGCGGAAGAACTACCTGCCCCGATTGTAGAGGAACGAAATTGAGAAAAGACGCTTCGTATGTAAAAATAGAGAAAGTCTCAATTACCGACCTTGTGCTTCTGCCAATTGAAGACGCACTCGTTCATTTTCAACAGATAAAACTTCCCCCCTACGAAAAGAAAGTTTCTGACAGAATACTGACCGAAATAAAATCAAGGTTAGAATACATGGTAAAGGTTGGATTGGGTTACCTCACTCTCAACCGTGTAGTCTCTACCCTTTCGGGGGGTGAATTTCAAAGGATTAAGTTGGCCACCTCGTTAGGCAGCTCGTTGGTAGGTAGCATGTACATTATGGATGAGCCAAGCATAGGCTTGCATCCGCGCGATACAGCTAAGATGATCGAAGTATTAAAATCTCTGCGTGACCTTGGTAATACCGTTATAGTAGTTGAGCATGAAGAAGAGATTATGCGTGCTGCCGATCAGATAATCGACATTGGCCCTGATGCCGGTTCTCATGGTGGCAACCTTGTTTTTCAAGGAACTATTAATCAAATGAATGGCAACGTTAATTCACATACCACAGATTACCTTACGGGAAAGGAGAAAATTGCCATTCCAACGCATAGAAGAAAATGGAAAGATGCTATCAATTTAGTTGGAGCCCGTGAAAACAATCTAAAAAACCTTTCTTTAAAATTTCCTTTGGGCGTGCTCACTGTAGTAACAGGAGTAAGTGGTTCCGGAAAATCGACATTGATAAAAAAAATCGTTTATCCTGCGTTAGGAAGATTGCACGGCAGTGTTGCCGAAACCCCAGGCAAGTATGATCGCCTCGAAGGAGACATCAATAAAATAACGCAGGTAGAATTTGTAGATCAAAACCCAATTGGAAAATCTTCGAGGTCAAACCCGATCAGTTATGTGAAGGCGTATGATGCCATCAGGCAGTTGTATGCCGACCAGGCGTTGTCTCAACAAAGAGGGTATAAGCCATCTCATTTTTCTTTTAACGTGGAGGGCGGTCGTTGCGAAACGTGTGAAGGTGAGGGTGAGATAAAAGTGGAGATGCAATTTATGGCAGACATTTTTTTAACCTGTGAAAGCTGCCACGGAAAAAGATTTAAACAAGAAGTGCTCGAAGTGGAATATAAAGGCAAGAGTATTGCTGACGTACTTGACATGACTGTGGAAGAAGGGTTAGAATTTTTCCGCGACAGAAAACCCATTCATGATAAACTGGACCCGTTGTTTGAGGTTGGCTTGGGCTATGTAAAGCTTGGGCAATCTTCAAATTCACTCAGTGGAGGGGAAGCTCAGCGTGTGAAGCTGGCATCATTCCTCAGCAAAAAATCTACGGAAAATAGGGAGCACATACTTTTTATTTTTGATGAGCCAACCACAGGCTTACACTTTCATGACATTTCAAAGTTATTGAAGGCCATCAATGCGTTAGTCGATGAGGGCCACACTGTTTTCGTAATAGAGCATAACCTGGAAGTGATAAAATGTGCCGATTGGATTATTGACCTCGGCCCCGAAGGCGGTGAAAAGAAAGGCGGCAACCTTTTATTTGAAGGCACACCTGAAGACATGGTGAAAAAAGGTAAGGGATATACTGCTGAGTATTTGCGCGATAAATTGTAATCCTGATCATTCGACTTCACTGATTTTCTCTTTGACCAAACTGAGTATAAATTTTTTTGATTATAAGCTTCATGAGCCCTCACTGGTAGCAACTGCCCTAGAAAGTTGTGGATTGGTTTTTAATCCTTACTGTAGAGAAATTTATCCCATAAGAATGTTAATGCCTTAGCAAATTTCAAATAGACTCAATCATTCGATTGCATTCGTATTTACATCCCAAATTAATTTATTTCCTTCCCTTATTCTAAAAATAACAATACCTTAATCATCAGTTTGAAAAGGTGATCGTTTGAAAATCAAATCATTCATCAATGAATGACTTCTTCATCAACACATTTTCAAATTGACACATTTTCAAATTCGTTGCCATGTCTATCAAAGTTGCCATTCGTCATCAGATGAGTTATGCGTATGATCGCGCAGTAAATTTATCGCCCCATACTTTTCGGTTAAGGCCAGCTCCGCATTGCCGCACTCCCATCCTGGCATATTCATTAAAGATTACTCCAGCCAATCATTTTATCAACTGGCAGCAAGACCCTTTCGGGAATATGTTGGCGCGTGTCGTGTTTCCTGAAAAGACTACGGAGCTGAGTTTTGAAGTGGAAGTGATTGCCGACATGATTGTTATCAATCCGTTTGATTTTTTTGTAGAAAAGTATGCAGATGATTTTCCATTTGCTTATGATACCCAACTTAAGAAGGAGTTGCTTCCCTATTTTGAAGTAACGGAGAACGGGCCGCTGTTGCAGCAATGGATTAAGTCGATAGATATTTCTAAAAAGAAACGAATCATCGATTTTCTTGTAGAGTTGAATCAACAAGTGTGGAAGAACACGCGATATACTGTTCGCTTTGAGCCTGGCGTTCAGACATGCGAAGATACGTTAAGTTTAAAAAGCGGCTCCTGTCGCGATTCGGGTTGGTTGTTGGTTCAAGTGCTTCGTCAGTTGGGCTTGGCGGCTCGCTTTGCTTCTGGTTATTTAATCCAATTGAAGGCAGATACCAAAGCATTGGATGGGCCATCGGGCACAGAAAAAGATTTTACAGATTTACATGCTTGGGCTGAAGTCTTTATTCCAGGTGCAGGTTGGGTTGGACTAGACCCAACGTCAGGTCTATTTGCCGGTGAAGGTCATATTCCACTTTGCTGCACGCCCGATCCTGTTAGTGCTGCACCAGTTACAGGGTTGACAGATATTTGTCAAGTTACATTCTCATTTAAAAATGAAGTTACTAGAATCCATGAAGATCCACGCGTTACAAAACCCTACACAGAAGAGCAATGGGCTCGTATTATTGCTCTCGGCAATCAAGTAGAAGAAGATTTAAAACAGGGTGATGTGCGATTAACAATGGGTGGAGAGCCAACCTTTGTTTCCGTGGATGACATGGAGGCTAAGGAATGGAACACGGGCGCGGATGGACCACAAAAGCGAAAGCTTGGCGCAGAGCTTATTAAAAAATTGAAAACTTCATTTGCGCCTAATGGATATATTCATAAGGGTCAAGGAAAGTGGTATCCGGGCGAACCATTGCCACGTTGGCAGTATTCTGCCTATTGGCGAAAAGATGGCGCACCGATTTGGAAAAATGATCAGCTACTAGATTTAGATGAGACATCTTCGAACTACACCATAGCGGATGCAAAAAGGATAGCTCATGAGCTTACTAAGTTTTTAACTATTCCGGAAGAGCACATTCATCCTGCTAAAGAGGATGTGTTTTATTTTTTGTGGGAAGAGAATAAAGTGCCTGTAAACATTGATCCATATAAAGTAAATTTGAATGATTCGCTTGAGCGGAAGAAACTGGCAGAGTTATTAACCAAAGGATTAGGCGAAGATGCTGGCTATGTGATACCTATGGAATGGAACCATTGGAACAGCCGCTGGATTTCGTGCAATTGGCCTTTTAGGAATAATCAACTCACACTTATTCCAGGCAATTCACCCATTGGCCTCAGGCTTCCATTAAAATCGTTGGCTTATACAAGCGAAACAAAACTTCAACGCAAAGTGGAGCGAAGCACTTTCGAATCGCTTCCTGAGCTAGAAGATTTCCAAGCAAAGGCTAATAATCGATACGACAAAGCAATACCAGAAGAAAATCTCCCAAACGAATTTTATCAGCAACCCTATGCAGAGGAAGAACAGGAGGGTGAATATAAACCAAAAGTAAAAAAAGAGCTGAAGGAAGAAGTTGATAGCACCTTTCAAATTTATACTATCAAAACTGCTTTGTGCATTGAAGTGCGTGAAGGCAAGATTTATTTCTTTATGCCTCCACTCACGTATATAGAGCATTACCTTGATCTGCTTGCTTCCATTGAAGCAGCAGCCGCTAAATTGAATTTAAAGGTAGTGATTGAAGGATACGACCCTCCTTTTGATAATCGTGTTACTAAACTTTCACTTTCACCTGATCCGGGTGTGTTGGAAGTTAATATACATCCTGCAAAGAGCTGGAATGAGTTGCTAAAAAATTACGACATACTTTTTGAGCAAGCGAGACTTAGCCGGTTAAGTACAGAGAAGTTTAATTTGGATGGGAAACACACTGGTACAGGCGGAGGCAATCACATTACCATTGGCGGCATAACTCCATCCGATAGTCCGTTGCTTCGCAGGCCTGATTTGTTGAGAAGTCTTATTACCTATTGGCAACATCATCCTGGCTTGTCCTATCTTTTTTCTTCATCATTTGTTGGGCCAACAAGTCAAGCACCTCGTGTAGATGAAGGAAGGCAAGAGATTTTATATGAGCTTGAAATAGCATTCAGCCAAATCCCCGATAAGGGCGAAATTCCATTTTGGTTGGTGGATAGGATTTTTAGAAACTTGTTGATTGATATTACAGGCAACACGCATCGAGCAGAGTTTTGCATAGACAAGCTGTATTCGCCTGATAGCTCAACGGGAAGATTGGGCATACTGGAATTCCGTGGCTTTGATATGCCGCCAAGCAAAGAGATGTGCATTGTACAACTGCTTTTGATACGTGCCTTGATTGCCAGATTCTGGAACAAACCGTATCAACATAAGCTTACGCGATGGGGCACAGAGTTGTATGACAAATTTATGCTGCCTCATTATGTGCAGCAAGACTTAGCCGAAGTGGTGCGCGATCTGCAAGAGCAGGGATATCCTTTTCAACTAGAGTGGCTCGAAACATTTTTAGAGTTTCGCTTTCCTCTTTACGGGAAAATAAAAGTTCAGGACATGGAGCTTCTAGTGCGCATGGGCATTGAACCCTGGCATGTGCTGGGTGAGGAAGCTGCCCAAGGCGGAACAGCCCGCTTTGTAGATTCATCTGTAGAGCGCGTTGAGGTTAAAGTGAAGAATTTTAATTTGGAAAGATATATGGTTACCTGCAATGGAGTTCCGCTGCCGTTGCAGTTTACGGATGTGAAAGGAGAATATGTAGCAGGGGTTCGCTACCGGGCATGGACACCACCATCCGCATTGCATCCTACATTAGGTAAAGATGTGCCGCTGATTTTTGACATTGTAGACACCTGGAATCACCGTGCCATTGGAGGTTGCACCTATCATGTGGCGCATCCGGGTGGAAGAAATTATGACAGTTTCCCGGTAAATTCATACGAAGCGGAAGGCCGCAGGATAAGTCGATTCTGGACACAAGGACATACACAAGGAGCCTTCACACCATCCGAAAGTTTTAGTGTTGCCACCCGCTATTTAGAGCCGAATCAAACACCAAGAAATTTTGATCCGCCACCATTGAAAATAAGTCCGGAATATCCACGTACTTTAGATTTGAGACAGTTCTGAATAATGTTCAATACCTTTGATTACTAAAAGAAAGGCAATGTTAATGGAGCGAACAAAAGATAATCAAATAACTATTACGGTTTCAACTTCTGTTGATAGTTTTGGCCTTCAACGAATGATCGATTACGTGAAGTATTTGGAGGCAACTTCTAAAAGCAAGCCCAAGCAATCAGATATTAATAAGCTTGCTGACGAAGTAAATGCTTCGTGGTGGAAGAAGAATGCTAAGCGGTTTATTAAGTGAAAATAATTGTTGACGCAAACATTGTTTTTAGTGAAATACTAAATGCCGATGGAAAAATAGCTGATCTACTTATTAATTCAAAAATGCATTTTGACTTCATAGCACCTGATTTTCTGAGGAAAGAAATTTATAAGCACTATTTAAAGCTGAGTAAAATTTCGGGAATGACAATAGACGAAGTTCGTGAAGCAGAATTTCAAATTTGTAAAGACATTGCTTTTATTTCTGAAGAGCAGATAAAGCATTCTACCTGGATCGCCACAGGAAAATTAGTTTCAGATATTGATCCTAAAGACACACATTATGTTGCCTTTTCAAAACACTGCAAATGCAAAATTTGGAGTGGAGATAAAATGCTAATGAAAGGACTGGCTAAAAAGGGATTTACGAACTTCATTACAACCGATCAGCTTTACACTCTTTGGCTAAGTAAGTAGTTATATGGATAACCAACTACAAACCCATTCAATACGCAGCCTTACTGATGGCTATTTTTCACATGCCTCTGTATTGGATGAATGCTTTCGCTTTAATGAAGGTGCGAAGGAATCATGGAAGCAACTGCTCACCAACATTGAAAATCTGGGTGTTGATGAACTTAAAATAAGACAGCAAGAATTACAAAAATTATTGCAAGAGAATGGAGTAACCTACAATGTGTATGGTGATACAAATGAACTCAATCGGCCGTGGTTGCTAGATTCAGTTCCTTTGGTTATCTCGGCTGTCGATTGGCGAATCATTGAGCGGGGTATGAAGCAACGTGCCTATGTGCTCAATAAAATTCTGAATGATTTGTATGGAGAGAGAACGTTGTTGAAGAATGGAATTATTCCGCCAGAGCTTATCTATTCGCATCCTGGTTTTTTGCGTCCATGCGATAAAATAAAATTGCCGGGCCAGCATCAACTCACTCTTTATTCCGCAGACCTTTCGCGCGGACCAGATGATAAAGTTTGGGTAATTAAGGACAGGGCTCAGGCTCCATCGGGCATGGGCTATGCATTGGAAAACAGAAGCGCGCTTAACCGCATTGTACCAGAATTATTTCAACATCATCATGTGCCCAAGTTGGGTGGCTTCTTCAACAACATGATGCAGGCTCTGATTCAGATTGCCCCACAAGGCAAAGAGAATCCACGCATCGTTTTGTTAACGCCAGGACCAAGAAACGAAACCTATTTTGAGCACGCCTACCTTGCTTCTTATCTGGGCATCACACTTGTTCAAGGCGAAGACCTCATCATGCGCGATAGTTTTGTGTGGATAAAAACGGTAGATGGTTTAGAAAAGGTAGATGTTATTGTTCGAAGAGTGGATGACACTTTTTGTGATCCACTGGAACTTAGGGAAGACTCACAACTTGGCATTCCCGGTTTGCTGCAAGCTGTTCGCAAAGGTAATGTGGCTGTTGCCAATCCCTTGGGAAGCAGCATTCTTGAAAACACGGGCTTGATGGCCTTTATGCATGGAGCGTTCAAACATTTTCTTAACGAAGAACCGATAATCCCTATGATTGCCACGTGGTGGTGTGGTCAGAAAAAGGAAATGGATTATGTAATTGACCATATTGATTCACTAGTGATAAAAAGCACTCAGCGGTTAAGTGGTTTTAAAACTGTGATGGGTAGTCATCTTTCTCGATCTCAAAAAGAAGAGTTGATCAGAAGAATAAAGTTTGAACCTTATAAGTATGTGGGCCAGGAGGAAGTACAGTTTTCTACTTCCCCTGTATTCCCCAAAGAAAAATTAGAACCGCGTTTTACAGTTCTTCGATCTTATTTGGTGGCCGGTAAGGATGAAGGGTATGAAATGATGCGTGGAGGCCTCACCAGATGCTCACCCGAGAAAGGTAGTTTTCTTGTTTCCAATCAGGATGGGGGAATTTCAAAGGACACTTGGGTTGAAGCTACCTTTAAGGAAACTACCCTTTCGGGAAAACAATCAGCTCCCGATATGAAGCGTAAGGCTGTCTTGCCAAGTCGCGCAGCCGAAAATTTATTTTGGGTTGGCCGATATACACAGCGTGTTATCCGCACCTCACGCTTCATCCGAATTGTATTAAGAAACCTTACTCAAACAGGATTCAGCAATAATGAAAATGATTCAGAGTCACTTCGGGTACTATTAAAGACAGTAACTCACATCACTGACACGTATCCGGGATTTGTTGAAGATGCAGACGAAGAGTTGAGCAATCCATTACTTGAAATACATCAACTTATCTGCAATCCCGAAAGGGCAGGAAGCATTTTATTCACGTTGAATAACTTACTGAAGGCCATGTATGCAGCACGCGACCGATGGACAGTAGACAGTTGGCGGATCATTGATGAAATAGAAAACGTGAAAAGAAGAATTGCGGCCGTAGAACCTGAGGGCATTCGTCATGTATTCACCTTGCTCGATCAATTAACAGCGGGCCTTCTTTCTTTTACAGAGATGACTCGCTCAAGCATGTATCGCAGCGATGGGAGAACGATGTATAGAACAGGGCAATTGATTGAAGAAATGTTGATGGAGCTAGCTCAATTTAAGTCGATGCTTACTCATCAACGTGAAGAAAGTGTTGAGTTTCAATTGTTGGAATCTGTTTTATTAAGCAATCAAAATCTCTCTTCTTATCGGTCGGTTTACAGAACTACACTCAACATCGTGCCAACTATAGACTTGTTGTTTTTAAATAGTCAAAATCCGACATCCATATTTTCACAATTGGAAGGTTTGCTAGAATATTCGCGGAGTTTGGCACATAAAGACGGCAACACAAACGACAATGAAATTTCAAAATTAGTATTTGAATGTTACAGCCAAGTGCGTTTGATGAATATTGAAGTACTGGCAAAGGCTGATGAAGAGACGGGCTCACGTGAGGAGTTAGATAAATTTTGTGAACAATTGCAACGACAGATTTCTGTTATCTCAGCAAAGTTAAGTTCTACCTATTTCAGCCACACCACTTATAGTCACCAAAACACCAAAGAAGGTTTTCAATTTGAAGTGTAGACATGCGCTATAAGATCAAACATATTACAGAATATCATTATCAGGAAACAGTAAGCACAGGACATAACAGACTGTGTCTGGTTCCACTTACGAGAGATCATCAACTTTGTGTTTCCTGTGAAGTAAAGATTTCACCAACACCCGATGAGCAAGTGTATCGCACAGATTTTTTTGGAAACACCATTCTGTTTATCTCAAGTTACAAAGAGCATTCGCAACTTGAGATTATTTCAGAAAGCATTGTTGACATACAGAACAGAGTGAATGCCGACCGTGCTTTTAGTTCTTATGTTTTGTGGGATGATGTTAAAAATCAAGTAGCAAAGCAGGGCGATTTGAATGCGGATGTAGCACAATACACATTGCCATCTCTTCATGTTCCTTATAGCGAAGTGATAAAGAATTTTGCCCAAGATTGTTTTGCAGATGGCGCAACGCTTTGGAATGGGTGTCAATCGCTCATGCAGAAAATCTATAGCTCCATTGAGTTCAAGCCAGGCTTCACAACAGTAAACACACCTGTCGAATCGGTACTGAAGTTGAGAAAAGGAGTTTGCCAGGATTTTGCCCATTTAATGATTGCTTGCTTGCGCAATATGGGTTTACCTGCCCGCTATGTGAGTGGCTACATAGAAACTCTTCCGCCAGCAGGTAAAGAAAAATTAGTAGGTTCAGACGCTTCTCACGCTTGGGTAGCGGTTTACTTCCCCGATATTGGTTGGGTAGAGTTTGATCCTACCAACAACCTGCTGCCATCATACAAACATATTACCGTTGCCTTTGGCCGCGATTACTTTGATGTTGCTCCCATCAAAGGAATTATCTTTAGCTCTGGTGGGCAAACTATTTCTGTGAAGGTGGATGTGAATAGGGTGGAGTAAAGCCTTACCCCACAATCTTATTATACGAAGCACCAATCCCTTTAATCAAGGAAGAACTAAAACCACGGTGCTCCATTTCATTGAGGCCAGCAATGGTGCAACCTTTGGGCGTTGTTACCTTGTCAATTTCTGCTTCGGGGTGGAGGCCGCCTTTCAATAATAGTTCTGCTGCACCTTTTACTGTCTGTGCTGCAATCAAACTAGCTGTCTTCGAGTCAAAACCAATTTCAATTCCGCCTTGTGTGGCAGCCCGTATAAAACGCAATGCATAGGCAATGCCACAAGCACCTAGCACGGTGGCAGCATCCATGAGTTTTTCATCTATCGCTACAGCAATTCCCAGTTGACTGAAAAGATCGGTTACATATTTTGTTTGGGAAGAAGAAGCCCCGCTTTGGCACAAACACGTTACCGATTCTTGAATGGCAATGGCCGTGTTTGGCATCGCCCGGAATATAGGTACACCGTTGTCAATGATTGCTGATAGATCTTTCAAGAACACACCAGTTACCACACTTATCACAATATGAAGTTTCGGATCGAACGATGATTTCAATCCTTCTAAAACTTCTTTTACGTTATATGGTTTTAATGCAACAATAATTACTTCACTCGTTTCAATGGCTCGCTTATTATCGCTGGTAACAATGCAGCCTTGATCGGCCAAGTGTTTCAGGGTTTCTGTATTTCTTTTGGTAATGGTGATCTGATCTGGAAAAGAGAATTTGCTTTTTATCAAACCTTCGGCAATTGCTGCCCCTAGATTTCCCCCGCCAATAATGGCAATTCGCTTTGTACTCATAATTTCAGTTTTAAATGAACTTTGATTTCGTTATCACAATAAAAGTACTTTAAATTGTAATCTACTAATCCAGTATACTTTATCTTATGGAAATTCTTTATAAACCGTGGCCTTGGTATGTGGCAGGCCCACTAATAGGCATTACCGTGCCAATTCTTCTTTTATTAGGGAACAAAAAACTTGGCATCTCAAGCACGCTTACCCAGATATGTGCAGTTTGCATACCCGCTACTGCTCCCTCATTAAAATACGATTGGAGAAAAGACAGTTGGAATCTCTTGTTTGTTGTAGGTGTTCTGATTGGCGGCTTCCTTGGCGGATATGTGTTTGCTAATCCCAATCCTGTCGCAATTTCAACAGCCACAATTGATTTCTTAAAATCTCATGGGCTTAATGATCCGCAAGGTTTTATGCCTCAAGAACTTTTCAATTGGTCTTCTCTGGTTACTTTGAAAGGGCTATTGTTAATGATTGCTGGTGGATTTATGGTTGGCTTTGGAACACGCTACGCAAGAGGCTGCACTTCAGGGCATGGCATACTTGGGCTGTCCGCATTGCAGTGGCCATCTTTGTTGGCAACGGCTTCTTTCTTTTTGGGTGGCATTTTGTTCTCCCGATTTGTATTGCCCTACATCCTTGATTTATAACCTTCATTCCAACAAAGAAACCGTTAACAACCAGCTAAATGAAGAACATAAAATACCTTCTCATCGGAACATTCTTTGGCTTTGTGCTAACAAAGGGCGAAGCTATTTCGTGGTACCGCATGCAAGAGATGTTTCGCTTCGAGAGCTTTCACATGTTTGGCATTTTTATGACAGCCATTCCGGTAGGAGCGTTGTCGCTCTTGGTCATCAGAAAACTTAAGTTAAAAACAATAAAAGGTGAGACAATTCAAATGCCCACGAAGATTTTTCATATAGGCACCATCATGGGAAGTTTAATTTTTGGGTTTGGCTGGGCTCTAACAGGTGCGTGCCCAGGGCCGTTATATGCACAAATAGGAACGGGGTCGTTGGTAACAATTGCTGCATTTCTAGCAGCATTGGGAGGAGCGTGGAGTTATGAATATTTGAAAAGATATTTGCCGGAATAGTTAAGCAGCCACACCTGTATTTTCGCGCAACGATCTTCGCAATATTTTCCCCACATTGGTCTTAGGCAGTTCCTTTAAAAACTCAATAAACTTAGGGCGTTTGTAGCTTGTGAAATTTTCTTTGCAAAATTCTCGAAGCTCTTCTTCGGTAAGTGACTGATCGCGCTTCACCACACAAATTTTTACCACTTCGCCTGAATGAGCATCACTTACGCCAATGGCTGCTACCTCTAATACTTTAGGATGACTTGCTACCACACCTTCAATTTCATTCGGATAAACATTGAAGCCAGAAACCAAGATCATGTCTTTCTTGCGATCTACTATCTTGAAGTAGCCTTCACTATCCATTACGGCAATGTCGCCCGTCTTAAACCAAACACCATTGTGGAAAACAGATGAATTATCTTTCTGCCAATAACCACTGAACACCTGAGGGCCTTTGGCACACAATTCTCCTATTTCGCCAACAGGCAATGGGTTTCCATCATCATCCATAATGGCAACATCGGTGCTGGGAATGGGCATGCCAATACTTCCCATTTTTTCCTTTCCGGGAATTTGATAGGTAAGCACAGGAGATGTTTCGCTTAAGCCATATCCTTCACTGATTCGGATACCCGTTTTTTCAAGCCACCGTTTGAACACAATTTCTTGCAATGCCATGCCACCAGCTGAACACGCCTTGATTGATTTTGTGTTGATCTCACCAAACCGAGGATGGTTAAGCAATCCGTTGTAAAGTGTGTTTACACCAATCATCGTATGGAAAGGTTTTTTTAATATTTTTATGAAGCCTGCCAAATCCCGTGGATTAGTTACCAATAAATTGTTCAATCCGCCCGACATATAAACAAAGGTGGCAGTTAGCGCATAAATGTGATACAACGGCAAAGGAATAACGGCAACATCAGAAATAGCGAGCACACCATGCACGCTATTGTTAAGTATTGGCTGCACCTGCCATATGTTAGAGAGTACGTTGTTGTGACTTAACACGGCTCCTTTTGAGAGCCCTGTTGTGCCACCCGTATATTGCAAAAATGCCGTGTCTTCTCTTTTTATTTTGGGTGCATTCAAATTTTTCCCTTTGCCAATATTAATTGCAGCCGAGAATGAGATAGCTCCGTCTAACTCAAAAGGAGGAACTAATTTTTTTACTTTCTTCACAACAAAGTTGGTGATTACTTTTTTCAAGCCACCCAACATGTCGCCAAGGTCGGTTATCAGAACTGTTTTGATGGAAGTCTGGCCGATTATCTTTTGCAAATTGCTGGCAAAGTTTGAAAGTATTACAATTGCGACAGCACCGCTGTCAGTGAACTGATGCTGCATTTCACGAGGCGTATATAATGGGTTTGTGTTCACCACAATGAGTCCTGCTTTTAAAGCACCAATCATGGCTACAGGATACTGAAGAATATTCGGTAATTGAATGGCAATTCTATCTCCTTGTTTCAACTTTACTTCATTTTGAAGAAAGGCCGCAAAAGCGGTGGAGAGCTGGTCTAATTCTTGAAATGACATTTTTCGTCCCATGTTTTCAAAGGCCGTATTTTGACTAAACTTTCTGGCGTTGACATTACACAATTCAACGAGCGATTGAATAGGAGTTTCGGAAATTTCTGTTGGTAGGTAAGATGGGTATTGGGATAACCACGGGCGAGTTAGTGTCATAAAATTGAGGTTAAAAGCCAATCTACATTATTTAACAACTCATTTCAATCGTTTGAATCAAATTTTTTTAATAGATGTATCGACATTTATTTTACTACATCTGCTTGGTGATCTCTCAAAAGAAATCTCTACTTTAGCGGATAACCCTAAATCCCAATCAAAATGAATACAAATTATGCAGGTTTCTGGCAACGTTTTTTAGCCCTTATTATTGATAGCATTATTATTGGAATTGTGCGTACCATTATTGTTATTCCTGTATTGGCTGCCATAGGATTGAACTTCGCTAGTGAGTTTCAAAACTCTGAACTGGTTGAATCTGGGGACATTTTAAATTAGTGGGCACCGTGATGGCAGCAGCAGCACTTTCTGCAATTTCTACTGTTATTTCTGTTTTGTATTTTTCCTTTATGGAATCTTCAAAATACCAAGCGAGTGTTGGCAAACTTGCGTTGGGTTTGGTTGTAGTAGACATGGATGGAAACAGAATCGATTTTGGCAAAGCACTTCTAAGAAATGTTGGTAAATTTGTTTCCACAGTCATTTTATTTATAGGCTATATCATGGCTGCCTTCACTGATAAAAAGCAAACACTGCACGATATGATAGCAAACACGTTAGTTGTCAAAAAATAATTAGAGAATTAAAATGATTCAATACCAATATTTATACGCGCTTATAGTTGATGATGATCTATTTCTTCGGCTGATGGTTGAAAAGGAATTAAAATCGGTTGGCATAAAATGTAAGGGCGTTGGTAACGGTAACGAGGCCATTGAGGCGCTTAAAGAAAAATGCTTTGATTTCGTTTTAATGGACGTTCAAATGCCTGTGCAGGATGGATTGGATGCGGTTCGCTGGATTCGTGACACGGATGATGAATACAATAAGACTATTCCTATTATTGCAGTTACTAGTTTTGAAAGTGAAGAACATACCGCTGGTATATTAGAAGCTGGAATGAATGATCATTTAGTGAAACCATTTAATATTGACCGTTTATTGCCACTCCTAAATAAATTAATTAGCCCAAAGTAGAAACCCATATTAGCTCCCGTAAAACTTGATCAACAAAGGCACTATGTGAATCTTTGCAGGAAGGTATCCAATAATTTCGCCTTCTGTCTCTAGTGCGCATTTTTCTGTTGAGCTTAATTCGATGGATGTAACAAGACTATAATTAACAAGGTTGCTAGTTATTTTCTTTCTGGCTTTTATAGTTTGCAGATAAACAAGAAATTTTAGTAGCGGCACATCTTCTGCTCTAAACAAATTAAGCTTTCCATCTCGTAGATTAGCTTCTGGTGCTATGTAAATTCCATTACCAAATGATACTCCATTTGCCAAGGCAACTACTCTTGCTTTGCCTTCCCATTCCCATAAATCAGTTTTACATTTTATCAATTGCGGCTGGTGTGTGAAAAAGGTGGTGATGATACTTGAAAGATAAGATAGAGTGGCTCCCCATTTTTTTCGATTTCTTTCCAACCGCTCAACAACTAAGGGCCCCATGCCCACGCTACAAGTATTTATAAAATAACGGTTTACCGCACTACCATTTGAATCTTTGCAAACTACTTTTCCAACATCAACCAATGCGGGTGAATTTTCTTTTAAAACTTTTAATAGTTGATCGATGGAAGAAGTTAAGCCTACCGCTCGGGCAAAATCATTGGCAGATCCCATTGGTATTAAACCCAAAGAAGGATATGGCCGATGAGTTGAGATTAAAATTCCATTCAACACTTGATTTAATGTGCCATCGCCACCTGCAGAAAGAATAGTATCAAACGCATTGTCAGCCGCATATTTAGCAAGTTCAATGGCATGACCTGCATACCGAGTTTCAAAAATCGCTATGTTAAAATTTTCCTTTAACTGCGGATATACATTAGCATAAAAAAAACTCTTTTTTCTTGAAATGCCGTTGAGAATGATGGCAACTCGCATGGCAGATAGCTACTTGCAGTTTTTTTTAATTGCTGCTCTTGCTTCTTTAGAGCCTAGTTCATCTGCATGTTTAAAATCTAAACAGGCATCGTAATTGTTATTCATTTGCAATTTTACCAGCGCCCTTTGATAGTAGGTTTCGCTATCGTTAGAATATAACTCTATGGAAGAAGTATAATCTTCTACCGCTCCGGCAAAATCTCCTTTCTCTGTTTTGCTTAAAGCACGATTATCAAAGTAGGTTGGCGCGGCAGCATCGAGTTCAATTGCTTTGGTATAATCTGTAATGGCGCCATCACGATCTTGCAAATTGTTTTTTAGAACACCTCTTA
>JANXRR010000436.1 GCA_025356795.1 Bacteroidia bacterium | reverse complement strand
TTTTTGGTCTTATCTGCAATGTATTAATCTCCTTAATTTTCGCTACTATCTCTACAAAACATTTTCCACTGAGCATAGAGTATAATGCGAAAAATCAAGCTGGAAATTTTATCAAAGTTTTACTTGTGATGATATTGGTGGGTGTATGTGGAGGCGGTCATTTCTTACTTTCCAAAATACCTTATGGCCTTTTTATAGGATTGCCTTTTGCGATTGTATTAACATTAATTCTCTATAATAAGTACAGAAATACGAGCTGGACTACAATTGAGTATTAATGAAACTCAGTCTTTAAATCTTAACTTAAAAAATAGTAGAGTGGAGGAAAGAAGAAGAGTAAGCACGTTGGCAACAATCAATGGCAGGTCATTTATAATAACTCCATAACCAATCCAAAGCGCAATGCCAGTGCAATAAATTAAAAACATACCGAGCGATAAATCTTTGGCCGATTTACTCTTCCATGTTTTAATAACCTGTGGTAAAAAAGAGATGGTAGTTATTGTGCCCGCAACAAGCCCAGTAATTTTAATGAAATCCATACTTTTTTCTAAGTTTCAAAGCTATAAAAAAATTTATTGCTGAGAAAATATATTAGATATCAGACTTCTTCAATCGTAAATAGGCGAAATAGTTGAGAGAAAAGTCCAGCCTAACGCAATGGCAACTGCGGTAAGACTTACATAATCTTGAATCTCTTGAAAAGCATACTTGGCAAAAGGAAGAGGCACTAAGTTCATAATAGATTGCAATGGAAAAAATGGAACGATGCTTGGAAAGTAATCATCAATATTAGTTTTAATAATGGTTTCTATAAGGTAGGATGAGAAAAGCAACACAATACTCAAGCCTGACCGTTGAATCAATATGCCAAGCATTAAGGCAAATGATAAAAAGGCAAATAGTTCCAAAAAATAAGAGAGGCAAAACTCAGCACCAGTAAACATGTAAGAGAAACTGATTTCGGGGCTGTAAATAAAACCGGTAAACAGCGCCACAAAAAACACTAACACCATGCTAGATATACTTAGGAGAAGATTGGTGAATACTTTTGAAAGTATAAACTGTTCTCTGCTCATCCCATCAATTATGTTCTGACGGATGGTTCTGTATTGGTATTCGTTGGTGATTGAGATGATCACCATAATGGCTAACATTAATTTCAGTAATCCACTGCCCCATGTCAGGTTTTGCCATACATCAGGGAAATGGTACAGTGGTATTCTATCAATGTTAAGTTTACTTCCAAAATCTTTAAACGTGTTTGCCAGCCATTTCAGAAATTCCATGCCACTGGCAGTTGCCATACCCAGTGTGAGAAAATATAACCCACAGATTATCCAAAACGTACGGTAATTAAAAAGCTTCTTTAAATCAACTTTTAAAAGATGAAGCATAACAATTTTTTTATAGGTGAATTTACTTTTTTATCGCGTGGTCTGGCTCCTCCAGAATTTCAAGAAATTGCTTTTCCAAACTTTTCTTTTGGGTAAGCAAGTGCGCTGCAATAATTCCTTTATCGAATAGAAAGCGATTCAGATCTTGGCTGTTGAATCCTTCTTTCAGTCGAATCAAATAATTAGAATTTTCTTTTTTCTGTGATAGTGTTCCAGAAAATTCTTGCAGTACCAATGCGAGGTCGTCATGATAGGCAGCTACTTCTACAATCTCTTCGCCTTTACCCACATCATCCACCGCTCCGCAATGCATAAGTGTGCCCCTTCTAAGTACAGCAAAATGAGAACAAACTTTTTGCACTTCATCCAATAAATGACTTGCCAGAATTATGGTCTTACCATCGGCTGCAATCTTTTTTATGATGTTTCGTATCTCTGCAATACCCATCGGGTCCAAGCCATTGGTAGGCTCATCCAGAATTAAAACGATCGGATCATTTAGCAATGCTGATGCAATCGCCAGGCGTTGCTTCATTCCAAGCGAATAGGTTTTGTATTTGTCATCCTTACGCGAGGTGAGTTCAACCGCCTCTAACACGTGCGCAATGTGATGGTGAGGCGCACCTTTGATCAAGGCTGTAAGTTCTAAGTTTTTCTGCCCGCTGAGGTAAGGATAAAAAATTGGATGCTCTAATACAGCTCCTATCTTCTTACGGGTTCCATGTGTTACAGGCTTACCAAACCAAGAGAAGTTTCCAGCGGTGGGGTTTACAACCCCCATAAGCATACCAAGCGTGGTAGTCTTTCCACTTCCATTGGGGCCAAGGAAACCAAATACCTGACCTCGCTTCACTTCAAGATCTAACTTGTTAACAGCTGTGATTCTACCAAAAGTTTTGGTTAGCTGACTGATTGATAATACTGTTTCCATGATTAATTATTTTAAATCAATTAAGCTCAATCAACAACAACCTCCTTACTCTTCTTCTTTTTAGTTTTTTCATCTTTTGCCATAAAGGATTTTAGCTTTTGACCCAATTCAGAACTTTCATTTAGGGAAGTGAAAAATTTAGAAGCTTTGCTCACATCAATCGTACCTAAAATATCAAGCACAAACAACTTGCTTGAATCATTCACTAACATAACGGTGCCTAATGTTGAACCTTTTTGATCCTTTAAATAAATATCGAAATTCTTACCGTCAAATCTTGAAGTCATTACTTCGTCATATTCTTCGGCAGAATATGACTTTAACAATTTTTTATAATCAACTGCCGAAAATTTATTTTCAGTTTTGTCGATCATCACGAATTTCATCTTATCAATGTTCTTCACTAGCTCATCAAACTCTTTGTTATCCTCTTGATTGAGCATTCTTAAAGTGTTCTTATAAAAATAAAGTGAGAAAGAATTTTCAAATTTTTTCTGAAGGTTATTTGTAGCTTGACTTTGAGCCAAAATTACCACAGGTAATAATAAAGCCGATAAAAATAAGGTAGTGATTTTTTTCATTCTGTTTTGAGATAAGGAATTGAACGAGCATGAACTAATAAAGTTTTTAGAAAAGCTGCAAGCTACTACCTAACTCTATTTGGTTAAATAAGTAACGTGCAGCTTTGAAACCTATGAATATCAATTCTTCTTTTGCTTCTTGTCGTCTTTAATTTTGTCAAGATTTTTTAAGCCATCAATGTTAACTGATTTACC
>JANXRR010000416.1 GCA_025356795.1 Bacteroidia bacterium | reverse complement strand
TAAATCAAAAAATTTGTAATATGAAAAAAAAGAAAAACAGCTTGCTTATTGCTTACCTTGCATTGGCTAGTGTCTGTGTTATTTGGGGCACTACATATCTTGCACTAAGAGTTGGCGTTACTCAATTCCCTCCGTTTCTTTTCTCCATGTTGAGATTTTTGTTTGCCGGGTTAATCCTAATTGCATTCATGTTTTTTGTTGGCAAAGTTCCATTTCCAAAAAGAGACAATATTTTTAATCAAGCAGTGGGAGGTTTTTTTATGATCACGCTTGGAATTAGTGTGGTTGGTTGGGCCGAGACTTATGTATCAAGTGGATTGGCTGCCATCATTTGCTCCGTTATGCCAATCTGGACCATACTTATAAATTTCACCCTTAACAGAAGTGAGAAACCAAACCTCCTGATAGGACTAGGTTTGCTTGCCGGCTTAGGTGGAATTGTAATGATTTTTGACGAGCATCTTTTAGAGTTCTCCAGCAACCATTTTACAATTGCCATCATCACCATCTTTTTAGCTAACATAAGTTGGGCACTTGGCAGTGTGTGGATCAAAAAGAAAAATCAAGACTCAAATCCATTTTTAAATGCAGGCATGCAAATGTTTTTTGGGGGATTATTCTTGATTCCTATCAGTTTGTTTTTTGATCGGTATGATTCCATTCAATGGTCAAACGAAGTATTGATTTCATTGAGCTATTTGATACTCGTAGGTTCGGTGGCAGGCTATACTTGTTATTCATATGCCATTAAAAAATTACCTATAACCTTGGTTTCGTTGTATGCCTATATCAATCCGATTGTAGCAGTACTATTAGGCTGGTTAATTCTAAGCGAGAAGTTGAATTGGAAAATATGGGGCTCTATTATTGTTACTATTGCAGGTATTTATTTGGTAAACAGAGGCTACCACTTAAAGCAAACAAAGAATGAAAAACTTTCGATGAAGACAAGCAAAACATGATTACCACAATAGATTACCAACCACATCATCAGCCTTGGTTTGAGTCACTCAATAGAGCGTGGATTGAAAAATACTTTTGGATGGAAGCTATCGATTTTGAAGTATTGCAACATCCTGATCAGCATATCATTTCACCTGGAGGATTTATTTTGATGGCAACAATTGATGCTGAAATCGTAGGAACAGTGGCATTAAAATTTGTGAAACCAAAAGTGTATGAATTCACAAAAATGGCCGTGGATGAAAAACTTCATGGGAAAAAAATTGGACTGACATTAGCAGAAGTGGCAATAGAGAAATGCAAAGTAAGAGGTGCTACAAGTATTATTCTATATTCAAGCACGAAGTTAATTCCAGCAATTTCTTTATATAGAAAACTCGGTTTTGTGGAAGTTGAGATGGACGGCCCTTACAAGAGAAGTGATATTAAGATGGAGTTGAAATTGGTAGATAATCATAGCTCATAGTCGAGGGAAAAGTAGACTATCGAATTTATAAATTGAAAACATGAACAAACAGTTAGTCACCGATTATAATAACCTCAACGAGATTTTAGATGAGACTCGCAAAGTAGCTTCCAATCATTTAACAAAACTTCATGAGTTGCCTCCGGGCAGATTTATAGAAGATATTAAGTTCAAAAATCTCCCTGACAAAGGTATTGGTGCTTTGCAGGTGCTCAGGTATTTTAAAAAGGAATACGCTTCGCAACTTGCCAACAGTGCGGGGCCGCGTTATTTTGGTTTCGTGACTGGAGGATCAACACCAGCCGCCCTTGTAGGCGATTGGCTTGTAAGTGCTTATGACCAAAATGCATGTGGTAGTAATGATTCCATAGCGCCTCAAATCGAACGGCAAACCATTCATTTCTTCAAACAACTTTTCGGTTTAGATGATGAATACTTCGGATCGTTCGTATCAGGGGCAACCATTTCAAACATGGTTAGCTTGGCTATTGCCAGGCAATGGGCAGGAGAACAAATCGGCATTGATGTTAGTGAAGAGGGGGTGTCGAGCGTATCAAATGTACAAGTAGTAAGTGCTACCAATCATTCAAGCACTGTTAAGTCACTAGCCGTTTTAGGAATAGGAAGAAAAGCAATGATAAAGATTGATACCCTTCCAGACCGTGAAGCGATTGATGTTGATAAATTTGAGAAGTTTCTAAGTGAATACCATAGCGATCCTATCAATGTAAATCCACTAATCTTGATAGCGAATGCCGGTACAGTTAACACGGTTGATTTCGATGACTTAATTGCCATCGGTAAGCTAAGAGAAAAATATAAGTTTTGGCTTCATGTAGATGCAGCGTTTGGTGGCTTTGCCGCAGTGTCAAAAAAATATGAACATCTTATGTCTGGAATAAACCATGCCGATAGCATAACCATCGATGCTCACAAGTGGTTGAATGTACCGTATGATGCGGCTATGCAATTCACACGTCATAAAAAGCTGCAACTGAAAGTATTTCAAAACAGCGCAGCTTACTTGGGAGATCCAGATAAAAGCCCAGATTTCTTTCATTACACACCTGAGAACTCAAGACGTTTCCGTGCGTTGCCTTCATGGATGACATTGATGGCCTACGGAAAAGAAGGATATCAAGAAATTGTAGAGCGCAATTGTGATTGTGCAAAACAGTTGGCTAATTGGATTGAAACTTCCACCAAATTCGTACTTCTTTCGCCAGTAAGAATGAACGTAGTTTGCTTTACTTTTAATGAGCCCCACGTTTCAATGGGAAAAATTCAAACCTATTTGGCAAAAGTGCGTGATGATGGTAGGGTATTCTTCACCCAAACAATGTACAAAGGCACCCCCGCCATTCGAGCAGCTATTTCAAATTGGCAGACCGAAACTAAAGATATTGCCATAACAATAGAAGCATTAACTGAGCTATGAACTTTACAAGTAAAAAACTTTTCAACTATCTTTACAAACAATAACATTACATGATCATGATACTTACAGAAACAATTGCAGTAGAAAGAGTAAAGCAAAGCCGTTTAGCTGAAACAGACTTTAATAATCTCGAATTCGGGAAATATATTTCTGACCACATGTTGGTGGTAGAGTATGACAACGGAAAATGGAGTGAGCCAACAATTAAGCCTTTCGGTGATATGCTTTTATCTCCGGCCATGCTTTCCTTACATTATGGCCAGTCGGTATTTGAAGGGATGAAGGCATTTAAAAATAAGAATGGTGACATTTGCATTTATCGCCCTGATAAACATGCCAAGCGGTTAAACAAATCTTTGGCAAGAATGTGCATGCCTGAAATTCCTACTGAATTTTTTATTCAGTGCCTACATGCTATTGTGGAATTAGATCAAGCATGGATACCTACAAATGAAGGTGCTTCTCTTTACTTGCGGCCTTTTGTATTTGCAAGCGAACCGAAGATTGGCGTTAAGATTGCCGATCAGTATAAATTCATTATTCTTACAAGCCCTTGTGCTGCCTACTTTAGCAAGCCTACACGCTTAAAAGTGGAAGACACATTTGTGCGCGCTGCTGAAGGTGGAACTGGCTTTGCAAAATGCGCTGGTAATTATGGAGGTGCATTCTATCCAACACAGTTGGCGCGGCAGCAAGGTTTTGATCAAGTACTATGGACAGACGCCAAAGAACATAAATATATTGACGAGGCTGGCGTTATGAACGTGATGTTTGTAATTAGCGGAAAATTGATCACTCCAAAATTAACAACAGCCTTATTAGATGGCGTTACTCGTGACTCCATACTTACTCTTGCTCCCGGATTAGGAATTGAAGTAGAAGAAAGAAAAATAAGTGTTGCGGAAATTGAAGAAGCCTTTAAACAAGGAACAATAACAGAAGCCTTTGGAGCTGGAACAGCCGCAGTGGTTTCGCCTATTGCAACCATTAATATTCATGGTACAGATTACAATTTGCCAGCGGCTGGAGCCACTAGTTTTCAGCAAAAGGTGAAGACTAAATTGAATAACATCCGCTTAGGGGTGGAGCCAGATGTGCATGGTTGGAATTATATTGTTAGACTTTAGTAAGAATTATTGATAGTAGTTGCCGTGTTTTAATAGAACAACAATTATCAACAACTACGTTTCCAAACTTTAAAACTTATAATCTTGAGTTCATTCCCTATCACCGATAAAACAGAAATCACTCGTTTGGCTAAGCGGGGGTCTTACGATAAAGAAACCATCTACTCTATTTTAGACGAAGCCTTATTCTGTAATCTGGCCTTTAATTTAAATGATCAGCCTTTTCAAATTCCTACCGGTTTCTGTAGAATTGATGATAGGTTATATGTTCATGGTTCAGTGGGTAGCCATTATATGCGTGAACTTGCCAATCAATCATTACAAGTAAGCATTAGCGCAACCTTAATGGATGGTATTGTACTAGCTCGTTCAGCTTTTCATCATTCTGTTAATTACAGATCAGTAGTTATTTTTAGTAAGGCGGAGTTAGTTACTGATCAGCAAGAACTTTATACTGCTTTGGAGGTCTTCACCGAAAAAATTTGCCCTGGTCGTTGGGCGGAGGTTCGCAAGCCAACGGCAGGTGAATGGAAAGCCACTATGGTTGTGCGTTTTTCTATTGCAGAAGCTTCAGCCAAAATAAGAACAGGCCCACCAAAAG
>JANXRR010000384.1 GCA_025356795.1 Bacteroidia bacterium | reverse complement strand
TCTTTAAGGCCATGGGTGGCAATATTGGCAATTCATTGGTAGAGGCAGATAAACTTGATCTGGCAAAGGAACTCATTGGCAAAGCAAAAGCGAAAGGCGTTGAATTGCACTTGCCTATTGATTCTATTATTGCTGATAAGTTTGATGCTAATGCAAACACCGATGTATCAAGCAACAATGCAATTAAGGATGGCTGGATGGGCTTAGACATTGGCCCCCAAGCATGTGTTGTTTTCTCAAAGGTGGTAGAGGAGTCCAAAACCATTTTATGGAACGGCCCCATGGGAGTGTTTGAAATGGCAAAGTTTGAAAATGGAACAAAGACCATTGCCGAAGCTGTAGTTCGCGCCACCGAGAAAGGAGCTTTCTCATTAATAGGTGGTGGTGATTCAGCTGCTGCTGTAGCCAAGTTTGGCTTCGAAGATAAAGTAAGTTATGTGTCCACTGGTGGTGGGGCGTTGCTTGAATATTTTGAAGGCAACGTATTACCGGGAGTAAAGGCGTTGGAATAGTAAAGGGTTTACCAGAGGTTATAACACCTTTGAGGTGGTAGGCGCCTAAACCGCATCACCACTAAAAATAAAACCAATGGAACCTAACACCGTGCGTTGAAAATTCTATTGCAGGAGCCGGGCACTTAAAAATTGTAATCGGATAGATTAACACCTGAGCCCATGTTTTCTTTGATTGGAAAAAATGTGGGTTCAGGTCTAGCGACAAATAGAACTTTCGATAAGGCGAAAAGTTGTGCATGGCATTTTGTTCATCGCGGCCATACACCATACCCTCGGCACCAACACCAACAGCAATAGATAGAAAAGATGGCCACCATTGCTTGTGTGGGCTCCAACTATACCAAAAGGTTTGACCATTATAATCTTTAACAATTTCCTGGATAAAACCATCGCCCAATAAACTAGGGCGAAGTGTGGCAAAGGAAGTAAAGTGGAAAGAAAATTTGGAGAAGATTTTAATATGTTTCCAGTATTTTATCTGTGCATAAAATAAGGAACCTCCAATGGCATTGGCAAGCAGATCAAATAAAGATGCGCCATAGCCTGTGGAGAATCCATCCATTACTTCAATGGTTGACACAATTAAGAATCCCAGTAATGTACCAATGGATGTGTTTTGCTTTAACCCACCCCAGAGCAAAAAACGGCAGCTTATTGCACACACATTGTAAGTCCAGAAGGCGTGGGCAAATTTGTCTAACTGTTTCCATTCAGGCAGGTCGTTGAAAAAATGAAAGGGCTCAATCATTTGATCAGAATACCAAGCCTTAGCCAGCACAAAAACTACCAGTGAATAAATTGATAAGATACCGCCAATAACCCACTTGAGTTTAATGCTCCTGCCCCAGCCCTTCGGGTGTTCATTCATGAGTTACTTTTAAATAATTCACCTAAAATAATTGGCTGTTCTTGATTTTCAAGCTGCCCAAAAAAAGAAGTGTAAAGTAGGGCTTATAATGGTTATGTGTTTATGGCTAGCATTAAGGAAAGCCCCGGTAAGTTATAGGCGTGGTGCCACCCCTGTATGATGCTAACTGATTGGCAAATAAATATCAAATGTTGCTCCCTTATTTAATTCGCCAGTGGCTATGATAGTACCGTTATGATTTTCTACTATTTTTTTTACGATGGCAAGGCCTATGCCTGTGCCACCATACACTTCCTTACCATGCAGCTTTTGGAACACCTCAAATATGCGCTCGCAGAAAAGTGGCTCAAAGCCGATTCCATTGTCTTGAAAAGTAATATGGCAATACATTTTTTCGGGGTAAAATGTGCCCTTCATTTGTTGCCCTACATCTACCCCCTTAATGTTTTCACATTTTATTATTATGTGAGGTGGCACATTATCTTTAGAAAATTTGAGTGCGTTGCTTATAAGGTTATATATAAGTTGCCTAAACTGAAAGGCGATAATTTTGTAAAACCCTAGATCAGAAGCTTCTATAATGGCATTTTTTTCTTGAATTGTTTCTTGTAGCTCAGCCTTTACTTCCTCTAGTATAGAATTAAGGCTGGTATTTTCAAATTTAACTTCGGTAGTGGTAAGGCGAGAGAAGGCCAGCAGATCGTGAATAAGCTGCTGCATGCGGCTTGCTGCCAATTGCATTCGCTCAAAATTATATTTACCCTTTTCGCTCAGAGTTTCATTGGCTAGTATAATGGAAACAAAAACTTGTATTTTACGAAGTGGCTCTTGTAGATCGTGACTGCAAACGTAAGTGAAAGCCAGCAGTTCCTTATTGGCTATAATTAATTCGGCAGCCCGTTTTTCTTTCTCTTCATTTTGAAAGGCAAGCTCTTGGTTGGCCACACCTAGTTGGGTAGTTTGTGTTCCTGTTTCAGTTTTCTGAAGGGCCAATTCTTGGTTTGTTAAGTTTAACTCGCTATCACTATCCATGTTAATTGTTTTAGAAGGCACTCACAAATTGCTTGCGTGCAGGTGGTAATTTTTTAGAGGGAACAAAAAGCATCGGAAATTGGCACGGTTTCATCTTTAAGAAGCTGCATTCAATATTGCCCACCATTACCGGTAGAAAAATTGCAGGGGGCATAGATAACTCTATCAATGGTTTACAAAAAAAATTACTGCCGTTCTTATCATCCTCTGCCAGTGGTATACTTAGTTGAGCTACGTTCATATCAATATAGGTTAAGCTTGTATAGTTATGTTGTTGTAGATGGGGGGTTTTTCAGGTTTTTTGCTTGTTCTAAG
>JANXRR010000378.1 GCA_025356795.1 Bacteroidia bacterium | reverse complement strand
ATAACAACACACGTTCAGGATCTCCAGCATTCAGCAGCAAATTCTCCCACTTGTCTGTAGGTGTTCGCATTTCTTCCAACACTTTTTTTCTGATCGCAGGGTTCTTTAACCTTTTGATCCATTCTTTAATACCCCCTGCTTGCACCCACGGAGGCATAGACGCATCAAGGCCAGTAGCACCTGCTGTGTACGTGTACATATCGGCAGTGATGTGCAAACCGGATTGATTGGCATTATCAATTTTCGCTATTACAGAATCCAACTTTTCCCAATTGCTGTTTCCTGCTAATTTCAAATGATAGATCTCTGCGGGAACCTTGGCCTCACGTGCTATGCGTATGGTTTCATCTACAGCTTTTAAAATGTTATTGCCTTCGCTGCGCATATGAGAAATGTACATACCACCGTAAGGTGCTGCAACCTTAGTAAGTTCAATGAGTTCTTCGGTAGTAGAATAATTATCAGGAGCATAGATTAAGGCGGTAGTAGTGCCCATTGCACCTTCTTCCATGGCTTGTTTCACCAATGCTTTCATGCGCTCAAGTTCTTCTGGCGTAGGCGCTCGGTTATCATATCCCAACTCGTGAACGCGAATGGTATTGATTCCCACAAACGCGGCTACATTTGGTGAGATGCCTCTCCGTTGGAGCGATGCAAGATATTCACCCAGTGTTGTCCAGTCAATATCAAATTTCCACTCAGGGTTGCGCTTCATTTGGTCAAGCACGTCTTGTTTCATTTTATCACTCATGGGTTCCATAGAACCTTCGCCCAATACTTCTAGTGTTATTCCTTGCCGGATGTCGCTTTGTGAATTACCATCAATAAGCAAAGAAACCTCACTGTGGCTCATCATATTGATAAACCCAGGTGCAACGGCCAAGCCCTTTGCATTGATTTCATTTTTGCCTTCGGCTTTTGAAAGATCGCCTATGGAAGCTACAGTATCTGCATTAATGCCCACATCCGTGACAACGCCAGCTTTGCCAGAGCCATCATACACGGTGCCACTGCGAATGATAATATCAAAATTTTGTTTTTTGCAACCGAGCAATGTGACGATTAGTAGACTTAAGGCGAAAATTTTTTTCATGACACAAAATAATTTCTTAAAGTTGAAGATATACATTCATTGTCAATAGACAAAAGATGAGTGATGAGCGGTGGGTTTTCATTGGGCTCTTACTTAATATCCAAAAGAATATTGTTACTGACCACTGCTTTATCTACTTGTTTAGCAGGAGAATTTTTCTATTTTTGATTAGCATTCCATAAGATCAATTTTTGATACACTTCAATTTATTTTCAATTTTATGAAACCGTTTCATCACAATTACTTCAAAAAAAGACTTTTTGTAGTTGTTTTTTTCTTGACCGTGTTAATCAAATCAAATGCTCAAGCCTTTACATACCAAACCCTAATTCTTAAAGGCCATTACATATTGAGTAAACAAGATAGAGATCAACTTTTTTACAGGTTCCAAGAATTTCAAAAGGCATCAATTGAATTTTTGGGAGGATATAAACCATCACACGATCTTCTTTTGAATTTGAACCTTTATCTTGAAAGGATTGAAGTGATTGGAGAAAATGGCGATACCACCAACTTGCCTTATTTAGCTGAAATGAGTATTCTAAAAATAGATAAGCACCTATTTTTTTATGACTATCACTACACAAAAGGATATGTTGAAAAACTCAACCAAGGTACTGTATCGCTAGGAGCAAAGTATAATTTTTCTTTATCTGCAGACGGGAGAACACCACTGACTAAATACACAGATTGGAGAAGCCCCATCTGGCCTGAAGACCGCTACTATACACGATGGGAGACTTACTTCTTCGTTGATAAGAATAATTTATTGTACAAAGCCACGCGGCCATCTATCTTAAAGCTCATTCCCAACTCAAAGCGAGAAACAAAAAGATTTATTCGTAAAAATAAAATTGATTTTAAAGCTAAAGATGACTTGTTTAAACTCTTAGAATTTTGCAATCAAAGTGAAGAAGATGGTCATTCAGCTAAGCGCTAAGTTTACCAAATGGCAATCCTCATCATCAAATTTTCAAATCACTTCACCAACTTCTTATACTTAATTCTGGTCGGTTGTTCATCACCTACACGCTTGCGCCTGTTCTCTTCATATTCGCTGTAGCTGCCTTCAAACCAAAAT
>JANXRR010000374.1 GCA_025356795.1 Bacteroidia bacterium | reverse complement strand
GCTTTAATAAATCAAAAGGTTCTTTACCATTGCCGAGTCTGTTGTATCCGAAAAGTCAGTAGGGCAAAGTATCATAATTATAAACATGCATTTTGTTTTTTAAACGAAGACTTCTAATTCTTGAGTTTCTATCATAATACTTTTAGTGACAACTATACGTTTAGACAGACTTTTAATAATTGAATTAATGTGTGGTTTCTCAATCATGAAGTAGAATGAGTACATCATAACTTGGTTCAATAAGGTTGATAAAATACCCGCTAATGATCCTACCATTAACGCAGCACCATAGGCACTGCACTGACCAATACCATACATTGGGTTAGAAAAATATTTATATGGGCCTTCCACTTTAAAATCAATAATGGCTCGTTTAAGAAATAAGTCTTTATAGTAATAGGTATCGATGCCAATTACAAATGTAGACGCTATATTAACCCATGACCCAATAAGCACGAGTAGTAAACCGATGCCTATAAAAAAATACTTTACTAGTATAATATCCGGAGCAGAGATTTCAATAACATACGTATTGATTAAATCAATCAATGACCATTGAGAAGCATGGGTTAGCAATCCAAAACTTAACCCGCGTTGAAAAAACATAAAAGAGGTTTGAAGCTCGTATCTATTCCAAGCTCTTACCTCACCATACTTCTTAATCATTCTAGGAGCAAAACCATTCTTTACAAAACCCGCAAACAGATAAACATACCGCACGGCAAACAACAGCAAGTAATAGGTAATTGCAATTGGAAAGGTGACATATTGAGCAATGAAAAGATGTGACCCATAACCAATTCCTATCAGTAGTAATGCATCTATTCTCGAATTGTTTATCTTATCTATTCTTATTCCCGCAGAAGCAAGAATTACTATAAAAATTTTCCTTACTGAATTCATCATATTTGATTTACATAACAAATATTAGTATCAAACAGATACTATTCCTTACACCATTATAGTGGAGAGTTACACCTTTTACCTTTCTTAGTTATTATCATTTAGGCAATATTTCTCAACTGTCAACCTTGCCATCAAGAAACTAATAGTAGACTCGGCTCCTTGGTTAAGATTGATGTGAGTTTCCTCTAATCCATCATAGCAGCCACCAGTACAAGGATTGTAGACAATTTGATTGAGGTGGTTGTTGCCTAAGAACCAACTAAAAGCAGTTGCCATTTTTCTGAAGTATTTTGACTCGTTGAATACATCATAAAACCTACTTAGCGCTAATATGGAATATGCAACATCAATGGGTTGCTCTCCACCATTTGCAATGGAGGAAGATTGCTGACCTTTATGAAGCCAGTTTTTATTTGAGATCACCTTTATACGGTTGCCATTAAATGTTAATGATAAAAGGAAATCGAACGATGTTTTAGCTATTTCTTTATAGACTGGATCTTTTGTTTCAATCCAAGCACAAAGCATAGCCTCAGGCAAAATACTGTTAGCATAGGTCATATAACTTTCATACCAATTCCAATCCTTTTCTGATTCGTGTCTATACATTTGTACCAGTCGATCGGCCAACATCTTAATTAAAAAACTAGTCTCCTCCGATTTTCTCTCACTATTATAACAATGCAAACCCTTAATGGTAAAAGCCATGGCCCGAGTAGAGTGCATTTTTAAAATAGTAGGGATAGCGCGCTTCATCAAATTTTCTGCAGCCACTATTAAATCATAAGGCAGCAAATCTTTCTTAGATATTAAAATTCCTAATGCCCATATAGCTCTTCCGCTAGCATCCGCTAAATTAATCGTGTCATTTTGATCGGTAAACTTGTGCCACTGGTCAACATAGTTTAAAAAATATCCTTCTGATTGAAGACAATAATCTATAAAATCAAAGTATTTCCGAATATAAAATATATCATCTCTGTTCCCTGTTATTTCAAAATGAAGGCAGAAGACTATTAATGAACGAGCATTGTCATCTAATGTATAGCCCGATTCAATATCAGGTTGATTGATTTTTGAAAATTGAATGATGCCAAAATCGGTAGTAAGTTTTTTTATGTGATCGAGACTTATTTCTGGAAGACTAAATTGTAACGCTATTTTTTTAGATTTGAATTGATAGTTACTTTCCATTGATTGAGATTCAATTTCATTGGATAGCCAGATCGTCTTTTGCATAAGCATGGCGTGCGCAATAGCTATGTTCTCCCACGCAGTAGGCACAATTCGTTGAAGAGTTTGCGAACTAAGAGACATTCGCAAAGGCTCATCATTTAATAAGCGATTTACCTTTTCAGTAAGTTGAGTAGAATTTTGAAAATCAATGAAGGCATTTTCATCTTCACCTAATACTTCAAGCGCCTGCGCAAAGGGAGTTGAAATGATCGGGCAGCCGCAACTCATTGCATAAGAAAACGTACCGCTAACTGCTTGATTGGGATCTCGTGACGTAAATAAATAGATATCAGTCAATTGTAAATATTCTAACAATTGGCCTAAGGGTAAATATTGATTAGTAAATTTCACATGTTCACCTATATTCAATTCTTTCACCTGAGCTTCCAATTTATGGCGATATTTTTCGCCCTCTGCTTTTAATACACTAGGATGCGTTTTACCAATAATTAAAAATATAACGTCTGGATTTTCTTCAATGATAGCAGGAAGAGAAGCAATTGTGGTTTCAATTCCCTTGCCTGAACTAAGCAATCCAAACGTGGTAAGGATTTTCTTTCCATCTAATCCGTATTTGGCTTTTAAAAAATTTTTATCACTATGCAGAACCAAATGAGTTCCGTGAGCTATTACTGAAATTTTCTCTTGTGGTACTTCATAATTTTTTTGTAGTAAGAGTGAAGAATTTCTAGTCATAACAATAATTGAATTGGCTACATCTGAAATATCCTTTACGTTTTTTCTAAAAGAAGCACTAGGGTTGGGTAAAACCGTATGAAACACAACTATGCTCGGCTTCTTCAAACGCTGCACAAATCGAAGAAAATCTTTCTCCCCTCCGTTTTGGAAAAGACCAAACTCATGCTGAATTAATATGGCCTGTATATTAGTATCATCATTAATAGCATGGGCCAGCTCAACATATTGTCGCGAATCGTTGGTATCAAGTGTTAATTTAACTTCATCCGGATATTGGTAACTCTGAATTCCAGATTCGAGCGCACATATCTTCACGGTAAATGAATCATGAAA
>JANXRR010000370.1 GCA_025356795.1 Bacteroidia bacterium | reverse complement strand
GATTTCAGCTAGAAGAATTAGCTCTCTTTCAAGCCAACAAAAAGAGATACAATAATTAATGATACCCTAATGTATAAAGTCAATGTAATTCGCAAAACAAATAATTCATTTATTACTCATTTTCTTTTTTATTTTGATGCCTTAACTTTTTATTTGAGAAGGATTGAATGCACAGATAATAAATATTTTAGAACTATTGATTTTTCGAATTATTAATCAGTAAATGGTTATATTTTCCTTTTACTGTTAAAACAAAGAAAAATTATTTTTTTTCAATCAAAAGGATTATTTCGATAAACGTCAATGAGCAATTTGATCCTAGCTTATTCAATAGCCAAGAATAGTTATCGAATCGAATCAATGTCACCGGGAACGTTCAGACATACGAATAAATTATCGAATTGAAACAATTAGGAATGAGGGCTGGTGGAAATTACTTTTAAGAAATTTGATTGTGTATCGGAGGTAAAGCCTGGCTATTTTAGCCAGGCTTTTCTATTCTTATCTAAAGCATTTAGCCAGTCCAAGGGACTGCCAACCAGTTGGTCAAGCATTTTCATATGGCTTACATGCTGGATTTGACCGTTTTTCATTAAAACGATCTTCATTTACTGAAATGAATGACAATGGTTTAGTGATGCTTTAAGTGATGTTGCATGTGTGGTCGGATATGTAATAGGCTTTGTAGCTCATAGGACTATTGATACAGCCGATTCTTTAGTGTTAGGTTATTTCCGCGAAAGCTTTTCAAAAATCCAGTCGATCTCTCCTGCTTCAATTGAGCCAGTCACAGGAATATTTTCCTTCATTATTTTTCCTTGAAAATCAAATTCACCAACCACCCTACTCTCTACTACTAAGAGAAGTTTATTATTAGGAAAGGTTTCGCTTATTGCCTTTAGTGTTTTAAAGCCACTCTTTGTAAGTCGAAGGTTTATTGTCTTTGTTTTCTTGATAAGATCGATTTTGATCTCATCTACACTTTCAAGTTCACTCCCTTTAATAACCGCTCCTTGAGTAATACAATACTTAACCTTTTGATCAAATGAGAAAATCTGATTCGTACATTTTCGCTTTGTTTCAACCCGGAAGTAAAACCCAGTTTGCGGCTGAGCAAAACAAAAATTTATCTTCAGTGCAATTAGTCCGATAATCAAATACTTTGGCATCCTCGGTTTATTAATCCTGACTAAATGTATTCCAATTTTTACTCAGTCGCCTCGACTAAAAAATCTTTTAAGGGTTTACATGTTTTTATAGTGCCAACCAATTGCTTCAAAAACCTCTTGTCCTTTACCTCATCATCTGTAAATGGGTGAGAAACAATAAAACTCTTGAGTCTTAACAGCTCTACCTGCGGGTGATCTTTGGCATATCCTTTTGGGGCAGTTTTGAGCTTGTCGAAATCACTAAGCGAAGGGAAAAGCTTTTTGAAAGCCTTATTGTTTAGTATAGATAAGAAAACTTCGGAATTATAATCAATCTCTTGCCTTATTTTAGAAAGCTTATCCGCCTCAGGAATATACATACCTGCTGCCAAAAAACTTTTGTTGCCGGGCTGTAGGTGTAGGTAATAACCGGGCTCTTGCTCCATCTTACCACCAGCTGAGAATCCCGCCCCCATATTTATTTTGTATGGACTCTTATCCTTACTGAAACGCACATCACGATAAATCCTAAAAGCTAATTTCTTAGGATTTAAAGCAGCCAGACTTTCATCTATTAAAATTAACTCGTTCAAAAGTGCTGCTACAAATTCTTCAAAGTCACTCTTTACCAAAAGATATGATGGCTTATTTTTTTCAAACCATTCGCGGTTGTTATTTTTTGCTAATGAGTTTAGAAATTTTAACGTGTTGGTGAGTTCCATAGTTTTTTAGTGTCCTTTTATTTTAAGAAGGCAGATAAACTTAGCATGAAATTTTATAATACATCAACAATTGTTTCCAACCCAATTCCCCTCGAAGCTTTTATTAAAATAGTTGCATCCGAAATTGGATGTGCCTTCAAAGCTTCTACAAGTTCTTTCTTTGTCGAAAAATAGTGAATCAATTCATTTTCAACTTTGGCCGCCCTCATCAAATCACCACAAACATAAGCTTCATTGATTTTTGCCGCCCTCAAAAATTGGCCTATTTTTTTGTGTTCAATTTCTGCTTCTCCACCTAGCTCATACATGTCTCCCAGTATGGCTACTTTGTTCTTGGCATCTATATTAGAAAGATTGCTGATGGCAGCTTCCATAGAAGTGGGATTTGCATTGTAGGCATCAAGAATAATGGTGTTGGTTTCTTTTCTTATAATTTGCGAGCGCATATTTCCTGGCTTGTATAATGCTATGGCTTCATTGGCTAAACTAGCATCTACCTCAAAATATTTGCCCAAGCAAAGTGCCACGGCAATATTTTCAAAATTATAGCCACCCGTTAATTGTGTTGCAATTTCTTGGCCATCCTCAGTTGTCACTCTCACAAATGGATCAGCGTCAATTAACTCACAAAAATAAAAATCACTTTGACCTGGATAAAAGATTGGAGCTATAAAATCAACAGCTCGTGCAATTAAAATTGGGTTTTGTGAATTGATAAACACAATGCCCCTAGTTGTTTTTAAGTGTTTATAAAGCTCTGTTTTTCCTTTGATAATATTTTCAAAGCCACCAAACTCACCAATATGAGCTTTACCAATGTTGGTAATAAAACCATGTGTGGGCTTACAAATGCCGCATAAGCTTTCAATTTCGCCTACATGGTTGGCACCCATTTCTATGATTGCAATTTCTATTGATGAATCAATCGATAGAATAGTTAACGGCACACCAATATGATTATTTAGGTTGCCTTGCGTGGCATAGGTTTTAAATTTTTTGCTGAGCACAGCATTCACCAGCTCCTTGGAGGTAGTTTTACCATTCGATCCCGTAAGGCCAATAACAGGAATTTTTAGCTGATCGCGATGGAGGCGAGCCAATTGTTGCAGACTCTCTAGCGCATCATCAACTAAAATAAACCGCTTATCTTTTTGATACTCTCTTTCGTCTATTACTGCGAAGTGCGCTCCTTTTGTTAAGGCTTCTTCCGCGAAAGCGTTGGCATTAAAATGTGGCCCTTTCAGCGCAAAGAATAGGGAGCCCGGAATGATCTTACGGGTGTCGGTGCAAACAGCACCACATTTTAAAAAATTACTGTAAAGTGTCTGATCCATCAAAGTACAACGCTTAATAAAGTTTATCTTGCCCGAAGATAATTCGTTGAATTGATAATTCGTTAATTTAATGATTAAAGGATTCGCATAAATGGAGAAACAAGCATGGACAATAATAGCAGCGATTCTTTCATGGGGATTTCCTTCGTATGCACAATATTCGTATTCAATTGATCAGACCATTCCCGTTGAAGTGAACAGCAAATCACTTTCTTTACCTTGGGCTGGCGGAATCAACTCGGCACAAATCAACACAATGGATGTTGACGGAGATGGTCAACAAGACCTGGTGATTTTTGAACGGACCGCCAACAAAACACTTACCTATGTTAATAAAAACAAAAGTTATAAATATGCACCTGAATACGAAACATTTTTTCCTTTGGATGTAAATCAATGGATGTTGCTTCGTGATTTTAATGGCGATGGAAAAAAAGATATTTTCACAAGTGACCCGTTCGGCATAAAGGTATATGTAAACACTACTAACGCGGGACAAAAACTTTCTTGGCGAGCCTACAATCATGGAAACCCACTGCTCACTATTGGCTTTAGCGGAAACATAAACTTGCAAGTAAACGGCAGCGATATTCCAGTGATTGACGATATTGATAACGATGGCGATTTGGATATTCTTGTAACAAGGTTTGTTGGTATTGGCTCTCTCGAGTATCATAAAAACATGAGCATCGAAAGCAGTGGGCGTATCGATTCAATCTTACTAAAAAGAGTTACTCAAAACTGGGGAAATTTTGAAGAGTGTAACTGTGGTAAGTTTCTATTTGGCCCTGCAATTAAATGTCCTTCGTTCGGTGGTCGCTTATCGCACGCCTCGGGAAAATCACTAATGACAATAGATCTCGATGGCGATGGCGCCAAAGAATTACTTTTCAGTGAAGAAGATTGCACCAACCTGTATTTATTGAAAAATGAAGGAACCAAAGACGATGCTGCGATGAAAACCTCAGTCCCTTTTGCAACCTCCAAACCTATCGACTTCGATGTTTTTCCTGCCGGCTTTTATGAAGACGTAACCTTTGATGGCCTTCCTGATTTTATTGCGTCTTCTAACATTGCTTCGCGCACTACGTTTGCCACGACTTTCAACAAAACAATGTGGCTTTATAAAAACACGGGAACAAATCAGCTTCCTGATTTCACTTTCGTGAAGAATAATTTTTTGCAAGATCAAATGATCGATGTGGGCGATAGTTCCGTGCCTATATTTTATGATGTGGATGGCGATGACGATTTGGATTTAATTATTGGCTCGTATGGCAATGAGCCCAATACATCATTTAATTTTTATGAAAATGTGGGAACAAAAATTAATCCTTCTTTCAAGTTTATTACTGCCGATTATCTCAATTTCTCAACAATCAATAATGGGTTGTATAATTATAAACCTCAAATGGCCGATATGGATGGCGATGGCATAATTGATTTTGTATTCACTGCCTCAAATTTAAAGGATGGATTTACCGCGCTCTATTATTTAAAGAATAAAAAAGCAAATGAACTTGACGTGTTGGGTCAACCTCTTATCCCCACAAAGAGAACAATTGATCTGAATGAAAATACTCTTGTTACCGATGTAAATCAAGATGGCTTGGTTGATCTCTTGATTGGAACCTCCACAGGTGCTTTAGAATATTGGGTCAACAACGGACCGAAAGGTGATTTTAATTTCGCACTTAAAAATTCAAGTTACCTTGGAATAAGCATTGGCACCAACAATCATAACCTGGCACTTTCGGTGGGCGATCTTAACAACGATGGGCAAGAAGAATTAATTACTGGTAACCAGGGAGGCATTGTAACCATCTATGAAAACTATCGAACCCAACCAGTTC
>JANXRR010000345.1 GCA_025356795.1 Bacteroidia bacterium | reverse complement strand
CAAGATAATCTGAAGATATGTTGGATGAATTGAAACCAGGTGTAAATGTAAACTCTGAGCGGTGATACATGCCCAGCCCAGCAGGATTAGAATATGCAGCACTGTAATCACCCCCTAAACTTACTTGCGCTCCTCCCAATGATTGTATTCTAGCACTTCCCCCAGGATTAAACCGGCTAAAGTTTAATGCCAGCTCTTTATAAGATGTTAATGATTGGGCATTAATTCCCAAACTTAACAGCAATAGGCTATAACCGAGCACAAGCCCTTTAATTTTTCTCATTGCAAACGTGTTTTAATTACAGGCTGGCTGATAGATTAATGACGGCTGCGACCGGCACCACCTCCACCACCACCAGAAGAACTACCACTACCTCCGGAAGAGCCGCCTCCAGAGAAACCGCTAGAACGGTTGCCACCCCCAAATCCGTTATTTGAGTTTCCGTAGTTATAGGAACTTCTTGAGTTTCCAAATGAAGACTGTCCATTATTTCCATCCCAAAAAGATCTGGAATTATTTGAGGAACCATTTGTGTTTCCGTAATAACTTCTTGCTTGTGTTTGTGAAGATTGTGGAATACTGTTTCTCCAACTCCTATCATAGTATTGATTAGAGGATGTAACTCTTCCACCTACATTGCCAGATGAATTCCCTACCATTGAGCCACGGCTTCTTGCGGCATCATAATACGGATCTACTCCAGTTCTGGCGCCTCTTTTTCCATGAACATAACCACTGTTGCCGTCATTGTTGATTACCACAATGCTTGAAGGGTAATAGCTTGAGTATCCATAACCGTATGGATAGCCATAATTGCTATAGTTATAGGATGAATAAGGATAACCCATTCCGAAGGATGAATATCCAAAGCCTAACATATTACTCATTCCAAAGCTGTTATAATAAGGCGACATTCCCATGCCATAACCGAATCTATTAGGAGAATAAAAGCTACTGTAACCATTTCCATAAAAGGAATTCATGCCGTAGTTATTGAAGCCATTATTTCCGTAATTGTTATAGCCATTGTAATTATTGTATCCATTGTAAGAATACTGGTTATTCAAGCCGTTATTAGGATAAGCCGAATTTTGAAGGCTAGGTTTTGGCTGATAGGTGGAAGAAAAGTAAGCAGGATTAGTTTTGCTTGTAGGCGAGCTTACAACGGTTTGAGCCGTGTAATCCGGGTTTGTTCCTCTACCAGAATAGCTATCTGTAGGATTGACTACCGCTGTTGCTTCCACCGCATTGAAATCCTCATTGCTTTTAATGGTAGGCAATGGCTTGGTTGAGTTCAACAATGCTCGGTCTTTAGCTGTAAAATACATATCATCTATTTCAACTTGCTGAGCATAGCTAGCAAATGTGCCTATTGTTAAAGCAGCAATTAAAAAGGATTTTATTTTCATGACTTTTGTTGAGCTATTGCTCTTTATAATTTATAAACGTTCAGAATAGTCTTCAGTTATAAGTACAACAATATTAATTCAAAAAACGATCAAACTCTAGTAAAATTGAACCTCTCTTGTTTAGTAAAGACGAATGACTACCATTTGTATTACAATTCAAGGGTTATATTTGCCAATATCATTGGCAATAATTATACCAGCATTTAAGAGACATGGCAAAAGAGATTACAAGTAGAAGTGATGATTACTCGCAGTGGTACATTGACTTGGTGAAAAAGGCAGATTTAGCTGAGAATTCGGACGTGCGGGGTTGCATGGTCATTAAACCTTACGGATATAGCATTTGGGAGAAAATGCAACAGGCTCTAGACAAAATGTTTAAGGAGACTGGGCACGTGAACGCATATTTTCCTTTGTTCGTGCCCAAAAGTATGTTTGAAGCGGAAGAAAAAAATGCGGAAGGCTTTGCCAAAGAATGCGCCATTGTTACTCACTACCGCTTAAAAACTGATCCAAACAACAAAGGAAAGTTAATAGTTGATCCAGATGCAAAATTGGAAGAAGAATTAGTAGTAAGGCCAACCAGCGAGGCTATTATTTGGAGCAGTTATAAAAAATGGATTCAATCATATCGCGATTTACCAATTCTCATTAATCAATGGGCCAACGTAGTGCGTTGGGAAATGCGAACCCGTTTGTTTTTAAGAACGGCAGAATTTCTATGGCAGGAAGGCCATACGGCTCACTCCACTGCAGATGAAGCGGTAAAGGAAACGGTGCAAATGTTGAATGTGTATGCAGAATTTGCGGAAACTTTCATGGCTCTTCCCGTAATAAAGGGAATAAAATCTGAAGGAGAGCGCTTTCCAGGGGCTATTGACACGTATTGCATTGAAGCAATGATGCAAGACGGTAAAGCCCTACAAGCGGGCACTTCTCATTTTTTGGGTCAGAATTTCGCGAAAGCTTTTGATGTAAAATTTGCTACTAAGGAGGGTACGTTGGAACACGTTTGGGGTACCTCTTGGGGGGTGAGCACCCGCTTGATGGGCGCATTGATCATGGCGCATTCGGATGACGAGGGACTGGTGCTTCCGCCAAAACTTGCACCTATTCATGTGGTGATTGTTCCAATTTTTAGGAACGAGGCAGAACTTGCTACTATTTCTGAAAAGATAGAACCCGTGATGGCAGCTTTGCGAAAAGCGGGCTATTCGATAAAGTTTGATACCCGTGATACCCACAAGCCGGGTTTCAAATTTGCGGAATATGAATTAAAAGGCGTTCCCGTAAGGATAGCCATTGGGCCGCGCGACCTTGAAAGCGGAACGGTGGAAGTGGCGAGACGCGACACGAAAGAAAAAAAGATTTACCAGTTGGCAGCTATAGTGGAAGAGATTCCTGCTCTATTAGATTCTATTCAAGAGAACATTTATCAAAAGGCATTGAAATTTAAACATGATGCAACTTCGGTTGTTGATTCATATGCTGAATTTAAAACCATTTTAGATGGCAAAGGAGGATTTATTTTAGCCCACTGGGATGGAACGCCCGAAACAGAAGAGGCTATTAAGAACGAAACCAAGGCCACCATTCGATGCATTCCATTGGATGCCAAGGAAGAAGCTGGAACGTGTATTTATTCGGGCAAGCCTTCTATAAGGAGAGTGGTTTTTGCGAGAGCATATTGATTTTAATAGTTGACAACTGGCAAAGTTTCAAGCGGCAAACCGCATAAAATATTTCTTTCAAGTTTTGTCAATTACCCATTTGTTAACTTCAACTTATTAGCTTTACGCTTATGATAGAATGGAGCATTGTCTTAAGTTTAGTTGCCTTTGGGCTACTCCTGCTTGTGGCCGAAATAATTTTCATTCCGGGAACAACGCTGGTCGGGTTATTGGGTTTTATTTTTCTGGCCGTGGGGATTTCATTGAGCTTTAACTATTTCGGAAGCACTACAGGATGGGTAACTTTATGCCTTTCATCGCTGGCATCTTTTGCTGCCCTTTATTCTTCTTTCAATTCAAAACTATGGAAAAGGTTTTCTCTTAAGAGCACCAATCACACGAAAGTGAATGAAGGAATGTTGGACGGGATTGAAGTAGGACAATTGGGAACAACGGTTTCGGCACTTAGACCTATTGGCAAAGCCGAACTTGGGCTGCACCAATTTGAAGTAAAAACCCAAGGAGAATATCTTGATAGCGGAACAAAAATTAAAATTGTAAAAATCGAATTAAACCAAATAACTGTAGCACCTACAACTTAAAATTTATGGAAGGATTGTTTTTTATTTTCATCGTCTTCATTTGCATTATTGGATTTTTCTTGTTCATGTATTTCGTGCCTGTTGGCTTGTGGATTACAGCTGTGTTTGCTGGTGTTAAAGTGACCATTGGCGAATTGATTGGAATGCGCATTCGTAAAGTGCCACCCAGTATAATTGTAAATTCCTTAATTACCGCCACTAAAGCAGGCCTTGATATAACCACCCGTGAATTGGAAACACATTTTCTAGCCGGAGGCGATGTGCCAAATGTTATTCGTGCGCTCATCTCGGCTGATAAAGCCAACATAAGTCTGAGTTTTAAACAAGCCACTGCCATTAACCTGGCTGGACGCGATGTGTTTGAGGCCGTTCAGATTTCGGTAAACCCCAAAGTGATTAACACACCTCGTGTAGCTGCCGTTGCTGCGGATGGTATTCAGTTAATTGCCATTGCCAGAGTTACTGTTCGCGCAAGCATTGCACAGTTGGTAGGTGGTGCTGGTGAAGAAACTATTCTTGCCCGCGTAGGTGAAGGCATTGTTACATCGATCGGTTCTGCAAAGTCGCACAAAGAAGTACTTGAAAATCCAGATAAGATTTCTAAGCTTGTTTTATCAAGGGGCTTGGACGCGGGCACGGCTTTTGAAATTCTTTCGATTGATATTGCGGATGTAGATGTGGGAGCAAATATTGGAGCAAAATTACAGATCGACCAGGCTACTGCAGATTTAAAAGTAGCCGAAGCTCGTGCAGAGGAACGCAGAGCAATGGCCGTGGCGTTAGAGCAGGAAATGAAAGCAAAAGCTCAAGAAGCCCGCGCCAAAGTAATTGAAGCAGAAGCGGAAATACCAAGAGCGATTGCACAAGCATTTGTGAGCGGCAACCTAGGGGTGATGGATTATTATAAAATGCAGAATGTTCAGGCTGATACTGAAATGCGGCAATCTATTTCAGGTTCAGGCAAATCAGGCCAGTCGCCAAATCCTACTAAATAACTGAAGGTGCACGCTAGAGGCTAGTTGACTCTGACTTCTAGCTTGCAGTTTTCAAAGGATTTCCAAAATTAACATTTCCGTTTTATTGAAATTAATTGTTGTTCCAGCCTTATTGCCCAAAAGTTTTTGAGCAATGGGAGAAGCGATTGAAATGGCATAAAAATTTTCATCATTGACAGTAAGCTTGCCCGCAGGTATGGAGATGAAGTAATTTTCTTTGCTAGTCTTCACAATACTTCCGAGATGAACAACTTCCAATCCATTCTCAAGTTTGATTTGCTGAAGTTGTTGTTTCAACTTCTTTCCTTCATTTAACTGAGTGGTAAACTTTTCAATTTCTAATTGAGCCATGGCTCTTCCTGTTTCATACTTGTCGCCAGAGCTGCTTTTGGTTTCTTCATTGGCGGAAGCCTGCGCACCTTGAATGGCTTGTTGTGCAACCGCAATCCGATCATTAACATACATGGTACATTGTTTAAGAAGCAGTATTCGTAGCGAGTTAGCAGCCATAATTTAAAGTTGTGGTAAGGTAGGTTTTATTTTCTTGCCCGTTAAATTGATGGAATACACACCGAGCATGAACCAATGAAATTTAGCGACACATAAGAAGCACATACTTGTAAAGAATGAATTTAAACTAGAATTGGAGAGCATGCTCTCTATGTTAATTTTTGTTTATTTGTATCTTCATCAAATTCCTCAAGCATTGCAAAACGCTTCTATCATTTTTAAGTACTTTCCCGATCTTACGGATCATCAGAAAAATCAGGTTGAGAAATTAGAGCCACTTTACCGCGAGTGGAATGAAAGGATCAATGTCATTTCCCGTAAGGATATTGATAACTTGTTCGTTAACCATGTGCTGCATTCGTTAGCCATCGCAAAAATAATTTCATTTAAACCAGGTGCGAATATTTTGGACATAGGCACTGGTGGAGGTTTTCCAGGCATACCCTTGGCCATACTTTTTCCACAAACTAATTTTCACTTGGTTGATTCCATCGGCAAGAAAATAACAGTGGTAAAAAATGTGGTAGAAGGTTTAGGACTTACAAACGTAAAGGCCGAGCAAGTGCGGGGTGAAGAGATAAAGGCGAAATATGATTTTGTGATAAGCCGTGCTGTTACGCGCATGAGAGAATTTTATGGATGGGTAAGGAATAAGACCACACCGCAGTCCATTCATTCTCTCGATAACGGAATTTTATATTTAAAGGGTGGTGATTTAGATGAAGAACTTGATGAGCTGGGCACTATGTACGCGATCTATGAGTTGCCCGATTATTTTGAAGAAGATTTTTTCTTAACTAAGAAATTGGTTTTCATTCCGCTTTGAGATTAATCCAACATTCAAGGATGTAAAGACTTCAATTCTAAAACTATCTACCTTATTATTATGCGTCTAGATATTTACTAATATAGATAATGAAAAAACTCTTTTACCTCGGCATTAGTGGCCTCACGTTGTTTGAGATACTCAATGTGTATTTCATCATGCCCATGCCAGGCAGTCAGCGTATGAACAGCCTTGATGCAGCCTACTTTCTATATTCGTATCGCTGGTATTTTCGGGTTGCCTTCGGACTGTTGGCAGTGGTGGTGGCAATCCCAACATTTAAGAATAGCAAATGGAAATGGGTGCCTGGATTGGCGGTGTTGTTGGCTCTTGTGGTTATGTATATGTTCAACTTTAAAATGGTAGCCAATCAGATGTTCAAGCAGCCGGCCAATCTTGTTTTTAAGCCTAGGCTTGGGAATACGCTAAAAGACAGTAGCATTGTAGTGGGCGTTGAATATAATGGTGAAGTAAAGGCGTATCCCATTCGGTTTATCGGCTATCACCATCAGGTGCAGGATAACGTAGGTGGCAAGGCGGTGATTGTAACGTATTGCACCGTGTGCCGAACAGGCCGCGTATTTGAGCCAACCGTTAAGGGTAAGCAAGAAAAATTTCGATTGGTGGGCATGGATCATTTCAATGCTATGTTTGAAGATGAAACCACACACAGTTGGTGGCGACAGGTGAATGGCGAGGCCGTAACGGGTCTGTTGAAAGGCGAAGCGTTGCCTGAAGTTGAATCCTTTCAAATTAGTGTTGGTCAACTGTTCAAGGTATATCCCAACGCATTGGTGATGCAAGCCGATGAAGTGGCGGTTGTTAATGAGAAGTACGATTCACTAGCTAAATACGAACGTGGAAAAAGTAAAAGCGACCTTACCCGCACCGACAGCCTCTCGTGGAAAGACAAATCGTGGGTGATTGGCATTGAACTCAATGGCGTGAGCAAAGCTTACGACTGGATTGAAACAAACACGCAAAAGATTGTGAATGATAAAATTGACAATACGCCTGTGGCTATTGTTATCTCAGCAGATGGACAAAGTTTTGCTGCCTTCAAACGCCCAGCCGATAGTGTTCAGTTTAGAATGCGCAACGATTCGCTTATCACACCTACGAAGGCGTATGGCTTTACCGGCTTAGGAAAAAATGTTGAGCGATTGCAGCGGATACCTGCATACCAAGAGTTTTGGCATAGCTGGAAAACGTTTCATCCAAGTACCGAACGGTATCAATAGTCGAAACACTGGTTTATCAATCCAAAATGTATATTGAGAATAGTATAATTTTAATTAAGCATTATTTTCTTCTTGCATAAAAATAATTAATAACACATGAAACACACACTCATCATCTTTTACTTCGCATTACTTACATCACTGCCTACCAAGGCACAACCACAAAAAGGAGCGTTGCCCATTCCTTATGGCGAACCTATTCATTTGGAGCAAGCAGAAAAAATTGCACTAGCCGCGCTTCAAGAAGCCGCCACCAATAATTGGACGATGGTTGTAGCCATTGTGGATGCGGGTGGAAATTTAGTGTTGTTTAAAAAAATGGACAATGCTCCAATCGGCTCTATTGAAGTAGCTATATCAAAAGCAAAAACGGCCAATAACTTTAAACGGCCCACCAAAGCTTTTGAAGATGCTGTTGCTGGTGGGGGCATCGGCTTTAGGATATTGTCCATCGGCAGCATTGCAGCCATAGAAGGTGGAGAACCTATTATTGTAAATGGAAAGATCATTGGTGCAATAGGAGTTTCGGGAGCGCTATCTACCCAAGATGAACAAGTGGCAAAAGCAGGGCTAAACGCATTGAATTAATAATGAACGGGATTTTTTGTTTTTAGGAAACATTTTTCCTACCTATGCACTTGAATGAAACGAACCATTTCCATAATGATGCTTGTAATCTTCCTGCTTAATGCAGTGGGTTATTATGGAGTTTTTCTTGGCCTGCAATCATTCAAAACCGAATCGCTCTCACAAAAATTAGATGATGATATGTTTGTTGGATCGGAAGCTATCATATTCAAAATCCCCTTGAGTGTGCCTTATCACGCTGATCAAAATGAATACGAGCGTGTGCAAGGTCAGTTTGAAAAGGAGGGTGAAGTTTTTCAATTAGTAAAACAAAAACTTTTGCGCGACACACTTTACATTGTGTGTGTGAAAGACAATGAAAGCAAAAAGATCAATCAAGAATTGACTGATTACGTAAAAACCTTCAGCGACAATCATGGTGATTCAAAGCAATCCAATACAAAAAAAATAATGATTTCGTTTAATGAATACACCGTTACTTCAATTGAATTAAAATCTCAACAAACTGGTTGGATAAAATCAATCGAGTTTAATGAATTCAAATGTGAGGCATCAGTAGTAGCCCCTGCAGATATAATCTATCCACCTAGGCTTTTTTCTCTTTCTTAATAGTTAGCTGAACATTCCCACTTAACTATTTCCCTTTTTTTCATTATTTTTTCACTCGGTACATGTTGTTTCATGTGCTATTTATTGTTCATAA
>JANXRR010000263.1 GCA_025356795.1 Bacteroidia bacterium | reverse complement strand
CCCGCGACCAGCACATCGAGGTCGCGCACGGTCGCGACTACGCCGACGTCGCCCCGCTGACCGGAGTCACATTTAGCGATGTGGATTCAATTGTAAATAAAAGCCATAGGACATTGGTAGAGCAAAGGCTCACTGAATCGGGTAACGACCTAGCTAAGGCATTTAAAACGCTAACTAAAAATCCTATTTGGTTAGATCATGCAAAAACGAATGCTTTGACTTCTGTAGAGATTATGATTTACAAAAATGAGTATGTTATTAAATACCCAATAGGAAATATTACCGTAAAAGACTTTCCTTCAATTGTTGATAAAGGAGTGCGCCAAGCAATTGAAAAAAGATTGGAAGCTTATAACAACAACCCGAAAGAAGCTTTCAAAGATTTAGAAAATAAGCCCGTTTGGTTCAATGAAAAAGCAAGAATACCGATCAAAACTGTAAGGTGCTTTACTGGCTTAGATGCAGTTGCCCCCGTAAAGTACAATGAGGATAAAAAAGCCATCGGTTTTGTGAAGCCAGGAAACAATCATCACATCGCTATTTATGTAAACAAAGAAGGTAAAAAGGTAGAACATGCTGTTACCTTCTGGGATGCTGTGGAGCGGAGAATGAATGGGTTGCCAATAATTGTAAGAAACCCCAAGGAAGTTTGGGACACTGTTATTGCCGATAAAGAAAAGTACACACAGGATTTTCTAGGTAAGCTACCAGAAGATGGATGGACTTACTTAACCAGTATGCAGCAAAATGAGATGTTTGTTTTCAACCTAAGTCAAGAAGCATTAAATGAAGCAATTCAAAATAAAGAATATGGTTTGATCAGTAAGAATCTATACCGAGTAAGGAAGTTATCATTTGGGCAATATTGGTTTAACCATCACCTCGAAACTGAACCAAAGGAGAGCTTGGAGGATAAAAAGACATTGAGATGCATACAAGCGAGCCTTAGCAGTATGACGGGAATCAAAGTAAAACTCAATGCTTTAGGACAAATAGTAAAAACTGGAGACTAAAAAATAAGAAACCATGAAAACGCTCTACCTCCCCCGTTCCCCGCCAAGGGAAACCCTCCTGCCGATGGTGGCACACTTTCCCCACTGGGGGAAAACCTCCTGCCATTAGCGGCACACTTTCCCCGCTCGGAGAAACATTCCTGCCATCAGCGGCAAGCTTTCCCCACCGGGGGAAAACCCACTGCGACTCGCGGCAAGGTTTCCCCAGCCGAAAATCCTTCTTTTTGAACTGAAAACACATTATTAACCAAAAAACAATATGATAGACAAACTAAAACTAAAAAGCCTGCGGAACGCGGAGTTTATACAGTTTAACAACAATGTAATAAGCATTGTAACCGATAACGGCCCAGATGCGCTGCTGGTCACCCCCTTGCTCGACCCGCTGAAAATAACCACGGCCGAAGCGGAAGCTCTATTCAACAAAGAAAGAGCCAGTAGCTTTACAGAAGAACTAACCCTACTTGACGATAGGCGCGACAATGCCATCAATGGCATAAGTGGCTTTCTTGATGCCCACCTTATCCATTTCAATGCCGCCACCAAGGGCTATGCACGGGTATTGAAGATGAACCTAGATGCGTATGGCACTGGCATTGCCAGAGAAAACTACCAGATAGAAAGCACCATTTTGAAAAAGATTGTGACCGACTGGACCACCAAGCCCGAATTTGTGACTGCCGTGGACGCCCTTGGCTTAACCAATTGGATTACCGAACTGGATGCTTCCAACAAGGCGTTTGATGCCAAGTTTCTTGAGCGCAACAAACAGCAAGGTGCCGCCCCTACCGATAAGTTAAAAGAAAAACGGGTGGAAGTAGTGGCCGCTTACGATAAGCTTTCTGCCCGCATCAACTCATACTACGATATCAACGGAGGTGCCGACCCATTTGGCAAGACTACCCGCGAGCTAAATGTGCTGGTAGATAAATATAACAGGCTGCTGGGCGGGCGCTCAAAGCCTGGCGACAAACCCCCTACCGATACACCACCAGAGCCAACGAAATAAATAGGAGCTTCCAAAAGTTTAAAATTTTTGGAAGCTTTAGAAGAAACCTTATTTATAAAAACCATCGCTTAAAGTCGATCATTAAACTCTCAGGCATCCATGACCAAAGGAAAATCAATAACGGGCAGATGCGTTTTCTGCGAAAAATCATTTTCAAAAGCAAGCCTTGTTAAGCATCTAAATACACACCTTAATCAAAAAACTGCATCGGGCAAATCGTTTCATATAAAAGTCGAAACGAACCCACGCTGGGGCAGATCTTCATATTTTCTTATGCTGTGGGTAGATGGCAACGCCACCTTGCAAAAAATTGATACCCTGCTGCGCCAGCTATGGCTGGAGTGTTGCGGACACTTGAGTGCCTTTCGGCTGCCTAGGAACAAACGTAAAAGCCCTGCGGATTTCTTTACCGACATGCTTGCGGGTAAACCTACTTTTGACAAAGGCGACATTGCCATGAATAGAAAAGCCAAAGATATGATGCACAAAGAACTGATATTGGAATACGATTATGATTTTGGCAGCACCACAAGTTTGCAGCTTACTGTTATTGAAGAATTTAATGTGCAGGCAGAAGAACCTGTGATGCTGCTCTCGCGCAACGAGCCATTGGGCATACTTTGCGAAAGTTGTGGCAAAACGCTTGCTGTTCAGGTTTGCACTGTTTGTGTTAATACCGAAATCATGTTTTGTGCCGCGTGTGCAAAAAAGCACGCCAAAACATGTATCGACTTTGCCGACTACGCAGCCATGCCCGTGGTTAACTCACCTCGCATGGGGGTATGCGACTACACGGGAGGTCAAGTTGACAAAGAAAGAGATTGAGACCAACAGCCCAAAAGTTCAAATTTTTTG
>JANXRR010000240.1 GCA_025356795.1 Bacteroidia bacterium | reverse complement strand
AGTGGCATCGATATTAAACGGAACAAATACACCATCAGGGCATCCCACATCTTCGCTCCACTTTCTTTCAATTTCAAACCAAGTTCTTTTCCAATCGTTGGGATATTGTTTATGCCACTGAATAACATCAGCGATGACTTTATAAAATCTACTTTCTTTGGGGATTGTCTTCAATCCTTCTGTTACCACATACTCAATGTCGTTGGAGATAAAAGCAAGTGTATATAATGCACCAAGATATACTCCCCCATACCAACCGTCTCCATAATTCATGATATGACCAATCTTATCACTTATTGCAGATGCGGTGTTGGGCATACCAGGTGACATCAGTCCGGCAAAATCAGATTCAATTTGATAATCGATGCAATCGGCATGAGGATTGTTTTGCCATTGCCCCGATTGAGGAGCTTTTATTCCATGAAGGATATTGTATCGCCCCGCTTGATTGGCGTGCCACAACATGTACCCAGCGTTGGCGTAGGCATTAGCGAATTCTTCCACGGGCGCATCCAATCCTTTCTTATCAAATACATCCACGAAAGTGAGATCCATGTACACATCATCATATAAACCTGGCGTATTTTCCATGGTATGTTTAAGATATCCATCGTACCATTTAATGGGAATATATTCCTGAATCATTGTGCCGTTGTATCGAAACTCAGTGGGACCGCCAAAAGTTACACCGATGGTTTGACCAGCCCAGCCGCCTTTGATTTTATCTTTTAGGATCTCCTTCGATAAAGTAATGGTTTCCTTAATAGAAACTTTTCTTTCTTGACTGAACAAGTTTATAAAAGAAAACACGAGTATACTGGTAATAAGATAACGCATGATAGTATTGTTTATAAGTTAGTTTTTAATTTCATTTCGATAAGGGGCTGATGCTTGCGCTCCCATTCTGGTTACAGAAATAGCGGCAGCGTTATTGGCGAATGTAATAGCGTCTGTTAACGCCTTGTTTTCAGAAATTGCTACCGCTAGGGCACCATTAAAAACATCTCCAGCAGCAGTGGTATCAACCGGTGTTACTTTTAAACCAGGAATATGTATGCCTCCATTTGAATTATAAAGATATGCGCCATCTGCACCTAGTGTAATCACCACATTTTTAACTCCCTTTTCAAATAGATTTTTAGCAGCAACTTTAACTGATTCTAATCCATTTATTTTCATGCCTAGAAGTATTCCGGCTTCAGATTCATTAGGTGTGATTATATAAAGTTGCTTTAGTAATTCATCAGGTAATAGTTGTGCTGGAGCAGGATTCAAAATTACCTTTTTTCTTAAATCGGAGGCCAGGTTAATAACATAAGTCACTGCTTCGATTGGGATTTCTAACTGCACTAATACTATCTCTGCCTGTTCCACTTGCTTTTCAGCTTTTTGAACATCATCGGGTTTCAATGAACCGTTAGCACCTGGAGCAACAACAATAGTGTTTTCTCCTTTCATGTCAATGGTAATTAAAGCAACCCCTGAAGGGCTATTTTCGTCAGACAAAATAAAGTCAACATTGATTCCTTCTTTCCTGAAAAGTTGAATAGCCTGTTTGCCAAAAATATCGTTTCCTGTCTTTGCTATAAATGTTACACGCCCGCCAAGTCTTGCCGCTGCCACCGCTTGATTGGCACCTTTGCCTCCTGGAAACATAAAGAAGTTCCCTCCTAATATGGTCTCACCGGGCAAGGGAAAATGATCTGCCTTTATTACCATATCGGTATTTGAACTCCCCACAACTACAATCGATTGAACATTGCTCATTGGCTAAATTTAACTTGAATTAAAAGTAAAGTTTTTTCCAATTTATTACCAGCTGAAGATTAAGTGGGCGGACAATGCTATTTAAAATAAAGCTTGTATTAAATTACAAGGATCAAAAAAATGGATGTAAAATTGGATATTTCTATGGCTCAGTTTGATGATCTTCAACTAATCGTAAAATCTTTATCAAAATCCGAAAAGAGGTATTTCAAGCTTTCTAAATCTACAGGGTCTGG
>JANXRR010000233.1 GCA_025356795.1 Bacteroidia bacterium | reverse complement strand
GGCGGTTCTATCGTATTCCAATTTCGGATCAAGTAATGGAGAGATACCCGCTAAAACCCGTGAGGCTGTTCGCCTAGCCAAAGAAAAATATCCTACCCTTGTTATTGAAGGCGATATACAAGCTAATGTTGCCTTAGATGTAGACCTGCAGCGCGAGATATATCCATTCAGTTCACTTGTAAAAGAAGGTGCCAATACATTAATCTTCCCCACACTTGAGTCAGGAAATATTGCCTATAAACTATTGATGGAGATAGGTGGAGCTGAAGCAATTGGCCCTATTTTACTGGGCATGAAGAAGCCCGTTCATATTCTCCAATTAGGAAGTTCTATTCGAGAAATTGTAAGTATGACTGCCATTGCTGTGGTGGATGCTCAACTAAGGGATGTAATTTGAAGATGAGCTATTTAAAAACGTTCAAGCACTTCAGGTTTTCTTAACAGGTATTAAAACAGACGGAAACGTGGGATCATTAATTCCAAATTTAATAACTGTCGTCTTAAATTGGTTAAAATTTAAATCTTCCAATTGATATAACCTTTACACAGTATGATTGCATTCTTACGAGGTAAATTAGTTCATAAAGATCCAACCTATGTTATCCTCGATGTGAATGGGGTGGGGTATCATGTCAATATTTCCCTCACTACTTTTGGTGAGATTAAAGATAGGGAAGATATACAGTTGACAACTCATTTTCATGTGCGTGAAGATGCTCAAGTGTTGTTTGGATTTGCTTCTACAGCCGAGAGGTTAATGTTCCAATACTTAATTTCAGTAAATGGCGTGGGGCCGAGCACAGCTTTAGTAGTGTTATCATATTTGCCCCCTGACGAATTGAGGTCGGCCATTATCAGAGAAGATGCTTCTGCCCTCCAAGCAGTGAAAGGAATTGGCGGTAAAACAGCGCAACGATTAATTTTAGAATTGCGAGATAAAGTAAGGAAAGATGGAGGCGATCAAACTGCGGGAATTCCGGGCTTTGTAGGCAATACAGTACGAAACGAGGCGTTATCTGCCATGGTAACTTTAGGAATTGCTAAGACAGCTGCTGAAAAAAGCGTTGATGCCGTGCTGAAAAAATCCGGAAATACCATTAGTTTGGAAGAGTTGGTTAGACAAGCACTTAAAAACGCCTGACATACGTTTGACGATTACAAATTCCAGAAATCAGTTCATCTCGAGACTAGGCATATTGTTAACAGTATGCTTCGCTAATTCTTTTGTACTGGCGCAAACAAAAAAGACCGACTCAACAAAAATAGCAATCGATACTACTCTTAACATTAGGAGGCCTACATTTAGGTTGCGCGATCGGCATGGCGACCCCTTTTCAAATTATACAACTAACTCTCCCCTGTTTCTAAAAGATCCAAAGAGTTTAAACCTCGATGTTCAAATCGATACTGGAATGAACTACAGTATTTATGAAAAGATTGGGAAAGTAAATTTCAGGCCTACCTCTTCCATGTCTTTCAAGGAGTTTAGCCTTCAGCAAGACAGGGTGAATATGAAAAACTATTGGCGCAACAAAAGTCAGGCACTAGATGGCGAAAGTGCCGTCAGTGGACGAAACTTAATACCTAAGATTTATGTGAGCCCCTTGTTCGATAGAATTTTTGGAGGAAGTTTTGTAGAAATAATACCACGCGGAAATGTTGCTCTTGATTTTGGCGCTTCCTTTCAAACTATAAAAAATCCAGCCATCCCCATTCGTCAGCAAAGCAATGGAGGCTTTGAATTTGATCAACAAATCAATTTAAGCGTAGCCGGAAAGATTGGCGAGAAGTTGAAGGTGTCTACCAATTTTGATAACAATAACTCATTCGATTTTCAAAACAGCATGAAGATTGAATACACAGGTTTTAAAGAAGACATTTTGCGCAAGCTTGAGATTGGTAATGTGAGCTTGCCTTTAAACAATAGCCTTATAACAGGTGCCTCCAATTTATTTGGAGTAAAAGCGCAAATGCAATTTGGAAAGCTATCAGTAACAACCATTGCAAGCACGCAGCGAGGAAAGCAAACCTCTATTGAAATACCAGGCAGCACAAGCGGCACTTCGCAAGGGAGGCAATTTGAATTGGTTGCTTCTAATTATGATGACAACCGCCATTTTTTTTTAGCACAATTTTTTAGAGATCAATATGAAGGATGGATTAGTAATCTACAACAAATTAATTCAGGCGTTAACATTACCCGTGTGGAGGTGTATCTATTGAACCGGAACAATGACACTCAAACGCTTAGGGATGTTGTTGGTTTAATGGATATGGGTGAGTCGAAAAAAATATTTAGAACAAAAGCAAAAGATGAAATCAAAGGATTGTCGTTGATCAAAGATAGTTATACAGTTCCTTATTATCCTGCATCCAACGAAGCAAATAATTTATTTACGAAGGATGCATTTTTAAAAAGGATAAATGCTTCGTCTGATACAATAAATGCAGGACTAACCTCCTTGGGGTTTGTTAACGGCATCGATTTTGAAAAGATTACCAGTGCAAGAAAGCTTTCGGCAACTGAATTTACCTACCACAAAGAACTTGGTTATATCACGCTTCAGCGTAAGCTCCAAAATGATGAAGCCCTCGCAGTAGCTTATGAATATACTTATAACGGCCAGGTTTACAAAGTAGGAG
>JANXRR010000148.1 GCA_025356795.1 Bacteroidia bacterium | reverse complement strand
TTTTTGTTAACAATGGTAGACTTATGCACTGAACCAATAGTAAAGATAGTTTCAAAAGTGGGAGATTCCCTTGAAGTAGTTGTGCTTGAATTAGATGCTGTAAATCGCAGATTAGCACTTAGTCATAAACACATGGAGGAGAACCCTTGGGATACTTTTGAAACTATCTTTACTATTGGTTCAGTGCATAAGTCTACCATTGTTAACAAAAACGACAAAGGCGTAGTGCTTGAATTACCTTATGGTATTGAAGGCTTTAGCTCTACCAAGAATAACGTAAAAGAAGATGGCACTAAAGGAGAAGTAGGTGAAAGCCTCGACTTTAAAGTGCTTGAATTCTCTAAAGAAGATAGACGTATTGTGTTAAGTCATAAAGCACTTTATTCAGTAGAAGAAGAAAAAACGCCCGTTGCGACTTCTGCATCTGCCGTTTCAAGTAAAAAGAAGGCTGCTGCTGCTCCTGCTGCTCCAAAAGGAAAGACCATTGATAAAATCAATCAAGAGTCTGAGAAATCAACATTAGGAGATATTGAAGCATTAAGTGCGTTGAAGGAGAAAATGAATTCATCTAAATAGGTTGAGTTCAAATAAGAAAAAGGGAATGCACTTGCATTCCCTTTTTTATGATATAAAGTTTAGATTCTAAAGTTTAGATGGAATTGACACCTGTAATTATTACTTTTGCAACAGAACGAATGGTCTCGTGGCCGAGTGGCTAGGCAGAGCTCTGCAAAAGCTCGTACAGCGGTTCGAATCCGCTCGAGACCTCTAAAACCCTTGAATCAGCCCTGATTCAAGGGTTTTTTGTTTTAGGCACCTGCCGTTTAATGTTTCATCCATTTTAAAAACCTCCAAGATCTTTTGTTTTCAGCAAACAGAGCTTGGAGGTTTTATTCCTATCCTCGGTTGGTGGCCCACGAAACCGTATAGGCCTCTTGATTTCTGAAACGGTTGAAACTTTTATTTCTTGATGAATTTTACCAACAACACTTTGCTCTCTTGAACGATGCGTAACAAATAAACCCCAGGATTTAAATGTTCCACGGAGGCCTGGTACACCTCGTTCTTTTTCTCCAGGATTAAAGGTGCACTTGCCCTTCCGGTCATGTCGAACAAGTGATTTGATTTTATCTCGCCCACAATACCATTCAATTGAAGCACATTGTCTACCGGGTTGGGCGAAATGGAAATGGCCGATCCATCCAACTTTATATCTCCGGTAACAATGATTGTTTGATCTGTTGAGAACTCACTAATACAGTCATCGGCCTTCACTTGTACTTTATAAATGCCTTGTGTGGTTACGGCAAGGGTTTGATTGGTAGCTCCCGCAATGGCAGTGCCTGCCAAATACCATTGATTGCCCGCCACCGCGCTGCTGGTAAGCGTAATAGTTTCTGTATTGGCATTAGACAATGCTATTGTTGGCTTGGCAGGTTTTATGCAAAAGCTTTGCGTTACGGCAGTAGCCGCATTGAAACTTTCATTGCCCGCTTGGTTGGCCACAATGGAAACACGGCCTGCCTTTACCAATGTAACCTGACTGCCACTGATGGTGATCTTATCCGAAGTGGTTGAATAGGCAACAGTCAAGTTAGAAGAAGCCGTTGCTGTTAAGGCAAATGAGTTATCCGTTATCAGTTTATCAGGTAGTGCGGCAAAAGTAATGGTTTGGTTCGCTTTGTTTACTGTGAGTGCTTGAAGAACATTCGTTGCTGCATCGTAATTGGCAGTCCCCGCTTGGCTGGCTATAATGTTGGTAGTCCCCGCTGCAACAATGGTCACCGTGTTTCCGCTAATGGTGGCCACTGCAGTATTAGAACTAACAAAGGTAACAGGTAAACCAGAGTCTCCTCCAGTGGCCGTGAGGGTGAAGGCAGAACTGCCAAAAGCTTTTGCTGGCAAAGCAGCAAACGTGATGGTTTGGTTTGCTTTATTTACGGTTAAGGTTTGAAACACATCGGCAGCAGGATTATACGTTTCATTGCCCGGTTGGCTTGCTGTAATCACCGTTGAACCAGCGCCAACAATTTTTAATACATTTCCATTTATAGTGGCCACCTGACTGTTGCTGCTAGCAAAAGTAATTGGATTTCCAGAGCCACCTCCAGTAGCTGCCAAAGTAAAATCAGAATCTCCATATTTTTTGACAGGGAGTGTACCAAAAACAATTTCTTGAGATAGCTTAGTATTAACTAAATTTATAGAATAGTCTTCAGTTTCTCCATAAAAAAATGATTGGCATGAACTAGCTATTGTACCTTCCCCACTCCCAGCCACGCGCACGCGCATTCTTGTTTTCTTCAAACTTGCATTGGCTGGAACGGTAAATGGAAAGGTAGTTGATTGACCATCGCCACATTTGTTCGCACTGCTTGCTTGATACACCATTTCATTGGTATCCGCAAAGTCGCCATCATTATTATAGTCGATAAAAACGCTTACAAACAAGCAGCCTCCTGAATTTCGAGTAACTATTCCATTATAAGTTCTACCCTGAAATAAAGTTCCACTTATGCCTGTAAAATCTGTGTAGCCTACTGTACCCGATGAATTTACAGGACACCCTGACCCAATGTTATTTAAAATAGTATTATCATTTGAGTCATTGATTATTAATGACTGAATATAGGCGTGATCCGCATTGCAGTTTGGTGAAGTATGGCTGGCCTTGCAATAAAGGGATGGTTTAACATTTACCAAAAAAAGCTGTGCTACGGGGGAGGCTCCATTAAAGCTTGCATTCCCTGTTTGAGATGCTGTGATAATCGTTTTTCCTGCTGCCTTTATGGTTACCGTTGAGCCCGATATCGAGGCAACTTGAGGGTTAGAGCTTGCATAGCTAATCGGCAACCCTGATGAACTTGTAGCACTTAATTGGAAAGTTGATTCGCCTTCGATTTTTGGAGTAATTGCTGTAAATGAAATAGTCTGATATGTTTTTGCCGATGGAATGGTGGCTGTAAAAACTCCCCTCCCATAAGTAGATGCCATTAACGTACCATCCCCTTTTCGTATTCGGAGCATATCCGTTCTCACATTGGCAAGGCCACCGTTAGTCGAATTCCAAACGGGCGAAGCAATATTGATGTTATCGGTAGACCAAACCCCTAACTCAGTTGCAATAAAAGCTTGATCGGGGTTTTCTGGGTGATACTCCATCCATCTGACTGGCATATTAGGTAAATTGCCTTCCCTATTTAACCATGTTGTGCCACCATCCCTACTTTCCCAAATATTAATAACCCCATAATTGAAGAATGACACTGTTAGTTGATCCTCCCTAGCTCCAAAAGCAATACAGCTTATTGAACCTGTTCCAAATGAAGGGCCGGTAATTTCTTTGACAACTGGGTTTGCAGAGGTTGCATTAGCAATCTTAAAAAGTCTACCCGCTTGTGTTCCTACATATACGTTTGACGAAGAGGTGGAATAGGGAGAAACCCGAATGGCACTCGCCATAGAACCTAAAGATAGGTTAATACTATCCACTTTGGGCCAACTTGTAATTTGGGTTACACGGTAAATCGAGGTTTTTTTCTTGGCTGTAAATAAAGCCTTTAGATTACTGTCATAGTCGCCAATATTAATAAAATTACCAGAATTATTGTCGTCAATAAGCTTAACACTAAAACTATTGCCACCATCCACTGAATAACCAATAGTATTATAAGTGTATGAAACCAGTTGGAATTGCGGATCGAGTTGGTCAATATGACATTGGGCTCCATCCCCCCCGTAAACATCGTCTGTAGCACCAAAGCCTGCCTGTGTAAATCTTGGCGTACCGTTGTCTTGAGTGCCGCCCAACATATAATTGGTAGAAATTGGGTGAATTGCACCTGAATAAAACTGAGTAATGTTGAAGTTTAAATTTCTACTTGAAAAATTGTCATTTGTAGTGGCAGAATTTACTGAACTACAATAATAAATCCCTCCATCATTAACTGCCACCAATTCGTTGGGAAAGTTAGGGCGCAATATAATATTGTGTTGATCGGCATGAACAAGAGAACATTTTAAATCACCCATGTTAGAATTGTTGGACCACTTTGAAATCTGCTGCCATGTCCCTCCACCGTTAGTAGTACGGTATAAATCAATTCCTCCAATAATGCATATATTGGCGTCAGTAGGATTCACGGCTAAGGTCAAATCATACCAAGCTTGGCCTCTAGTGAAATCATTGGCAGGAATGCCCGTATCCGCTGAAATGGGCAAGGTTGTGCTTGCCCATGTTACACCACCATTAGTTGTTTTAAAAATCCCTCCGATTTTACCATCATTTTCTATCGCAGCATAAATGGTTTGAGGATTTGAAGGAGCAGTTACTAATACAATTTGACCATTAAATTTCAGGTTTGAAGTTGTGAAGGAGGAAATCGCTGTCCAAGTTCCGGCTAAGCCAGAGGTGGATTTATAGATGGTGGAGGTTGCACCATCTACCCAAATGTGTTTGGCTGTGCCTACCCAAATAGTATTATCGGATCCGATGGATATGTCTGTTGGGAAATTCACATATTGGGTACTTCCTTGAGCAAAAGGTAACACTTGAGTCCACGTGGTTCCCCCATCAGCGGACCGATACAGCCCCGATGCATACGAAGGGTTATCCATTCCAAATCCAGGTTTAACGGCAGCATACACTACTCCAACTCCATTCTCATTCCTAACAGCCACATCTCTGATTTCAATGAACCCTTGGG
>JANXRR010000121.1 GCA_025356795.1 Bacteroidia bacterium | reverse complement strand
TATGAATAGTTCACTCTTTAATTTTGAATTTCCGCTAAACCAATCTTTAGGGATTTATTGCTTGATTAAATTTCAATAGTAAAATCATTTTTGGTTTGTTGATTACATATTTTTAAAAAATCAATAACAGAAATTCAACATGAAATCATTTGATTTCACAACCTTAAAAGTTCTCACAATCCAAAATTGCAAAATCCTCGTTCCAATAAATTATTAATTGGAAGCAAGTGATCTCTTGAGTGTAGGCAACAGTGCTTATTGAAATAGTTGGACTTGCTTTGTGAATTGATCCAGCTTGAAACTTATCTTTTGCAGGTATTAAAGAATCTTAATACTACCTTACTAGAAATTTGCTGGTAAATTCTATCTCAATTTTAAACACCTATGGATTCCCCAAAAAAAAAGAGTTTAACCTCATCACAAAGTGTTATTAAAAAATTGGCAGCTCCCAAGAAAGAGAGTAAAGTAAAGAATAGCAAGCTACCTAAAGAACCAATTAATAAAGGCTCTCATTCTTTTACTAATGGTAATATTGGAATTGCCTTCGATTCTTTTTTACTCGCCTACCACATACCTGCAAGCGTGGTAATCAACCATGATTTAGAAATCCTTCAATTTAGGGGATCAACAGAAACATTCCTTAAATATAATTCGGGCAAGGCAAGTTTTAATATCTTGCGAATGGCGAGGCCAGAAATTACTTTCGAGCTGCGCAATTCAATTCATCACGCTATTAAATCAAAGCATACCGTAATTAAAACGGGCATCGAAATCAATTCCGAAAAAGAGGATTCTTACATGCGCACTGTTACTATTGAGGTGTCATCCCTTAAAGTAGAAGGAGAAGAGCCCTTGCTTGCCATTACATTTACAGTGCAAGAAATGGAAATCACCTCCCAGGCTGCTCATGTTGGAAAAAACAAAGAACTGCAAAGTGCCAACGAAGAAGTGATTTCTAGCAATGTAGAGTTACAAAATTTAAACGAAGAACTGGAAACATCAAAAGAAGAAATCGAATCGACCAACGAGGAACTCACAACTAGCAATCAAGAATTGGCTGCCCGCATTTTAGAAGTAGAAGAACAATATGCCTATTACGAAGACATACTTTCTACTTTACAAGAACCTATGCTCGTGCTTGATAAAGACATGAGAATAATATTGGCCAACAATGCATTTTATAAAGTGTTTCTCTCAACGGCAGAGGAAAGTATTGGCATTTCTTTTTATAAGTTAGGAAACAACCAATGGAACATACCCCGCCTACGTGAAATGCTTGACAACATTGTTCCGAAAAACAATCGCGTTCATAATTTTGAGATAGAACATACATTTCCCGTTGTCGGCTTCAAAACAATGCTTCTTAATGTTCAGCCTATTCAAAAGAAAAGCAATAATGAAGAAATGATTGTGCTCACCATCATAGACATTACTGAGGTGAGAAATCTGAGAAATGAACTTCATTTGAAAGAAAAGAATGCTATTGAAAGAGAACTTAGAATAAAGAATAAAGCTTTTAAGCTAGTGGAAGAAAGTAACAATCGTTATGATAGGATATTTATGGAATCTGCTTTTTCCTTCGCGGTATTGAAAGGAAAAGATATGATAATCAGCTTAGCTAATGAAAGTATAAAAAAAACTTGGGGAAAGGGAAAATATATAGAAGGGAAATCGTTGCTTCAAGTTTTGCCAGAGATTAAAGATGAGCCATTTCCTGAATTGCTCAACCAAGTGTTTGCAACTGGCATTCCCTATCAAGGATATGAAATACCTGCACCCATATTTCGCAAAGGAAAATTGGAGCAGGTGTATTTCAATTTTGTTTATCAACCCTTAAAAGAAGCTGACGAAACAATTTCTGGAGTTACCATAATTGCGTATGAAGTTACTAGTAATGTGATGTTGAAAAAGGAATTGGAAGAAGCAAAAAGAGTTGCTGAACTGAAAACTGAAATAGCCGAAACAGCAGTAAGAACCAAGCAACAATTTTTATCTAACATGAGCCATGAAATAAGAACGCCCATGAACTCAATTATTGGGTTTACCAATTTAATATTGCGAACAAAATTGGGAGATAAACAGATGGAGTACATCAATGCAATCAAGGTTTCTGGCGATGCACTTATCACCCTTATTAACGATATTCTCGACCTGGCTAAAGTGGATGCTGGGAAAATGATTTTCAAGCAAAATGATTTTAACTTAAAAGATTTGATAGCAACTGCACTTCAGTTGTTTGAGCTTAAAATCAAAGAAAAAAACTTAGCGTTGATTGTTAAACTTGACACAGCTGTTCCTGATTTTTTAATAGGTGATGATGTGCGCTTGCGCCAAATATTTATAAACCTAATTGGCAATGCCGTAAAGTTTACAGAACAGGGCTCTATAGCTATTGCCATTAGCAAGCTTAAAGAAGAGGAAGAAAAAACAACCCTTGAATTTACTATTTCAGATACTGGAATAGGAATTCATGAAAATGAGTTGGAACTAGTTTTCAGGAATTTTGAACAATCCAGCACATCACAAGGCGGCACTGGCTTGGGGCTTCCTATCACCAAACAATTGGTAGAACATCAGGGTGGGGTTATTTCTTTAAAAAGTCAATTGGGTAAAGGCACAATCATTGCTGTGACATTAAATTTCGGAAAGTCAAAATCAATATCAGAAGTAAAACCACATGTTGAATTGAATGCCAATACAAGGAACAATTTGATTGATGAAACAGCAGCCAAGATAAGAGTATTGGTAGCGGAAGATCTATTGCTGAACCAATTGCTGATAAAAATAATTTTACAAGAATTTAACTTTGAAGTTGATATAGCCGAAAATGGAAAAATTGCTATTGAGAAACTTGAAAACGAAAACTTCGACATTATTTTAATGGATTTACAAATGCCTGAAATGAATGGTTTTGAGGCTACATCCTATATCCGAAAGAAGTTGAATTCCAAAATACCCATAATAGCACTCACGGCAGATGCCACGGTGGCCGATGAAAACAAAACGCTCGCCAATGGAATGAACGACTACCTATCTAAACCTATTGACGAAAAGTTACTCTATTCAAAAATATTGAAGCATCTAAATAAAGCCCGCGAATAGATTTTCAAGAATGGTTTGATCCTTTTATGAAGATGTAACGTTGCGATTCAACTCGTAAATGAAAAACCCCCAATATCCTTTGGGCTTTAGGCTATTCTTTTCATCAATCAATTTTGAGTTTAGCGAGCCAATGGTATCGCTCTTTGTAACAATTTTAATATTTACACTATCCTGCTTATTTGGCTTGTTAAATTTGGGGTTCTTTATAAACTTTTGTGTTGGCGTGTCAAGTTTTGACTGCCCGTTATTGACCTTGTTTTTTACTTTATCGTAGAGATTGAAATTGGAACTGTCCTTTTGATGTATTTGAGCCTTTTCTATAGAGTCTAATTTTTGATTGGCTACCAATCGCCTTTTAGCAAATTCCGCTTCTTGTGATTTTTGGCAATGTACTGAAAAATAGTTGGTG
>JANXRR010000084.1 GCA_025356795.1 Bacteroidia bacterium | reverse complement strand
CTGAATTTTATGGATGTGTCTCTTCCTTGCTGATGAGAAATTTAGTAATGAGCAATTGGACATCACTACAGACCAACTTAAAAATTTCTTTTATATAGAAAGGGGCAAGGATGCCATCCATCATTTCTTTCATGTGGTTTCGGGGTTGAATTCCCAAATTATTGGCGATTATGAAATTGTTGGTCAAGTAAAAAAGTCTATACAGATGGCGCGCGAGTTTGGTTTGGTAGGAACGCTGACCGACCGTGTTTCTTCTTATGCTTTTCAGGCATCCAAACAAGTGAAAATAAAAACGAATCTTAGCAGTGGCAAATATTCAGTAAGTTATGCAGCAGCTGAATTGATAAATGATCAGCAAAATGAAAAGTCATTTAATGATATCCTTATTGTAGGCACTGGACAAATAGGTCAAGCAATGGCGCGAAACTTAAAAGAGTATTTCCCTAAAAATAAGTTTTCGCTCACCAACAGAACATTGAGCCATGCACAAGATTTAGGTAGTGAATTAAATGTAAATGTAATTCCTTTCGAAAAATTCATTGATAGCTTGCATTCATTTGATGTTGTTATCACCACTGCTGAGTCGGATAATTATCTAATTACAGTAGATGACATTCCAACTGAAGGCATGCGATTGTTTTTGGATTTAAGCATTCCACAAGTTATTGATCCGCAAATAAAAAGCCTAACTAATAGTAAGCATTATTCAGTAGATGAGATTTCAGAATTCCATAACGAGTTGATGAAGCAACGTCACCTGGAAATACCCAAAGCAGAATCGATTATAGAAGAACACTGTATGAAGTTGATGGAATGGCAAACCGTTTTTCGTCATACAGAAATTATTCTGAGCTATAAAGAAAAAATGGGACGTATCATACATATTGGTGATAACCATCCGGTTAAAACCGAAAAAATTTTTTCTGGTTTGATACAGCAAATTAAATCTGAAGGTTATAGCGGCTGCTCTGTTATTGAAACCGTTAATGTACTCCTAGCGCTTGAGAAATGAGTACATCGAAATTTATTCGCATAGGAACACGGGAGAGTGCACTGGCTCTTTATCAAGCGCATGCCCTTGCTCATGAACTAAAACAAGTTGGCGTTGAAACGGAAATTATTAAAATCGCTTCCGATGGAGATCTTGATTTGGTAACTCCATTGTATGAAATGGGCATTCAAGGTATCTTCACAAAATCGCTCGACATTGCTTTGCTACAAAACAGAATTGATATAGCCGTTCATTCAGCTAAAGATATTCCTACTAAGCTAGCGAAGGGATTAATAATAAGTGCGGTGCTTAAGCGCGCATCTCCTTTTGATTGCATAGCATTACCGCAAGGGCCTACTTCAATAAACTTTGCCCAACTTTGCACGATTGCAACCAGTAGCTTGCGTAGAAAAACGCAATGGCTTTATCGCTATCCACATCATACAACTGATAATTTGCGTGGCAACATTGAAACACGGCTGAAGAAACTCGATCAATCGAATTGGCAAGGAGCAATTTTTGCAATGGCTGCCATTGAAAGGTTAGGAATTTTATCGCATAAATTTATTACCCTTGATTGGATGCTTCCTAGCCCTGCGCAAGGAGCGATTGCTGTGGTTTGTAGAGAAGATGACCAGCATTTAATTGAGTTTTCTAAAGCAATCAATCATTTAGAAACCAATTTTTGTATTTCCGCTGAGCGTAATTTTCTCGCTTCCCTTCATGGTGGTTGTGCGGTTCCAATTGCAGCTCACGCAACAATCAAGAATAACGCATTATTATTTAAAGGCAATATCTTCAGTCTTGATGCAAAACAGAAATGTGAAGTCGAGATGGAGTTTGAGCTAGATCAATCAAATCAGGCAGGAGCGATAGCGGCTAAAGAGATTTTGAAACACGGAGCAGAAGCAATTATTAAAACATTCAGACCTCCCTTTGGCACCAACTAGTCACATAGTATCCACAAAAGTATTGGAAGAAAAATCCATCCAGCAATTAAATGCAGTTGGCTTATCGGTAACCCATCATAACTTTATTATCACAACGTTTTGTGAG
>JANXRR010000067.1 GCA_025356795.1 Bacteroidia bacterium | reverse complement strand
TTTTTGTTTATGACTATTTTCTTGGAGTTGAGCAGATGGATTACCTACGATAATTTCCACCTCCGGCAATACTGTTTCCTTTTTTAAATTATTTGAAAGTGCCATACTCAAGTAGTTTTACGCGTAGTTTTTATTAGTTGACACTGAAGTGGAAGAAAAATTCAGGATAACTTGTCTTTATGCTTTTGCATAGGCCTTCAGTCTCTCTGGAATATCGCCAGCCATTTCTATTGCCTTCAAAAACAGGATTCGCCTGCAGTCTATCAATACCCTCCTCCAACATACTTGTCAAACAATCGCCTAACGATTCAGCTTCGTGTGAAATACATTTTGAAAAAATAAGGCTAAATAATTTTTGTTCTACATTAATCGTGTGCCAGTTTTTACCTGAAATAATATTATCAAAGAAAATTTTTGGATCATTCTCTTCTAATACAATGCACCTGTTATAATGAGTGTTGTAATGTTGAAAGGTGTGATACATAAGAGATGGGTTATTACCCATTACCCATACACCAATTTCATTTTCGGTAGGCCAAATAAAAACCTCTTGGTAAATAGATGATAAGCCTGCCAGCATAGCTCTTATCTGAGTTTCAGTAAAACGAAACCTTCTGGCCGTTGATGTCTCAACTTTTAAATCAATTGAAAGAGCAAATAATTTAGTTTCCATTTTTACTATAGGTTAATATTTTCTATTGCTTCACTTCGATGTAAACCTACAATTAGAAAAAGAAAAATGTAATCCGAGAAAAAGGGTATTTTTTTAATGAGAGATTATACTGATTGAGATAGGTAGAACTACCTAGAGTAATTTACTTTGAGGTTGCAGTAAATGTAGTTTTCTATTGATGAGCCTACCTTTATGGTCGTTTGGCAAGGTGATGAGAAATACAGTACCAAAACCGATTTCCGATTGTACTTGAATTGCGCCATTCAATTGATTGAGCGCCTCACGCACTATAAATAAGCCAAGACCGGCACCTTTAGATAGATGGGTGGCTTTATAAAACATTGTGAAAATATTTTCTAAATAAGCTTTACCAATGCCTATTCCATTATCAGCGAATTCAATGCGGGCTTGATGATCATTTATTTCAATACTTATTTTTACAAAAGATCGCGTTTTATTGGCATCATAAAAATATATGGAATTAGATAGTATACTATCGATGATAATTTCAATTCTCTCAGCATCAGTAAAGAAATGACTGTCTCCTTTAATTGTAACTTGAAGATTGATCTTGCGAAGATTGGGGTTTTCTTGATAATGATTCCATACTTTCCAAACCAGGGGTTCAAATTCTATGCGTTCGCTCTTGGTGCGTTGGTAAGTAGTTTTTGAATACGTTAAAATATCTTTTATCGTTTTATCTAACTTGGCTGCACTGGCTTCAATCTTGGAAATATAATCTAACACAATTATATCTTTTGTTTCCATGCGTAATAAATTAACCAAGCCTAAAATTGAAGTAATAGGCGACCTAAGATCGTGAGAAGTGCTATACAAAAATTTTTCCATTTGAAGATTGATCCTCTCCAGCTGCTCACTCTTGCTTTTCAATCGGTCTTCATATTCTATCCTATCTGAGATGTTAAGTACAGTCCAATTTAAAAGAGGAATGCCGCGTTCATTGCTGTATACTTGGCAATTGGCTAAACCAGTAAGCCGCTTTCCGTCTGGCCCCCTAAAAAAAACAGTTGCATGCGTTATTGTTCCCTCTTTCAATACTCTGTTTTTTAATTGCTCATAAATTAGCGCATCTTCAAATATGGAGGCAGCTAAATTTCCCTTCACATCGCTGTAAAGCTTAAAGCCAAAACTTTGAATAAATAATTTATTGGAAAATATGAGTTTATCATCTAAAGATGTTCGGAATAACAACTCAAACGAATTGCCTACAAAAGATCGGTAAAGGTTTTTTAACGAAGCAAATTTCTCTTTTATGAAATCCTTTTTCTCAGGTAAGAAAATAAAAAGCCACTTCGCTTCTTCGGTATCGGAGATAAGGGAAATAAGATCAACTTTAAACGAGCCTACAGTGGTTTCGATTCTTTTCTCAACTTTTGAAGTTTTACTCGCCTGAGCTTTAATAAGTAAAGGCTGCAAGTCAACCGAACTAATAGAGGTAGCAAATATTCGATCAAACTCTTTATTGGTTGAAAAAATAGTTCCCTCATTATTGGTTATGGCTGCCGCCTGACTAATTTTTTTTGCTACGTCATCAAGAGCATTGACAGATTGTTGCATACTCGTATTCATTTTAATTCAAAACATAATTAAATAAGTCGATGGTTATAAGTTATCCTTACAAAATTGGATGGAAGGAGTACGTTAAACAATACAGGTTTTATACGATTTATAGAAGAGTATTTATACGTGCATTTACTCGGTAGAATTACGGATTACATCACACGGCTCTAATGAGGCGGAAGATGTTGCTATTTGCTGAGCTAAAGATTATTGAGAACGCGCTACTTGAGGGGGTTATGAAAAACAGCTATGCCATTGTAAGCTTTGAGTTTAGTAGTTTCGGGATTCAAAAAAGGAGGTTTAGACAAACCCACACGACAGCAAACGAAACTGGATTTAAATTACCTTTAGCTTCTCCAGCTTTTTTACCAATTCAATTGAATTTTTCACGTCTGCTTTTTTCATAAGATTTGCCCGATGTGTTTCTACAGTACGTGGACTAATAAAAAGTTTGTCTGCTATTATCTGGCTAGTCATACCTTCAGCAATAAGTTTTACAATCTCCTTTTCACGGGTAGTGAGTTTAAAATTGGTTTCTTTTTTACTCTGCCCTGTTTTAATGGTGGTATATTTTTTTACAATTACTTCTTGCACACGACTACTAAAATAAGTACATCCTTCTAGCACCAACTTCATTGCGTTGTCTAGTTCTTTTGAGCTTTCGTTTTTCACTACATATCCTTTAATACCATATTCTATGCACTGACTAATGTAATCTTCATCATCGTACATAGAGAGGATAATAATTTTAGCTTCAGAATCGGTTCTGATAATTTCCTTTGAAGCTTCCATGCCGTTTAACACCGGCATTGATATATCCATAATAAGCAAATCAGGACGCAGCGATTTGTATTGGTCTATGGCTTCTTTACCATTTACTGCCTCTCCCACTATTTCGTAATCCTTATTTCTTTTGAGAATCATCTTGATACCTTCCCGTATCATCTCATGGTCGTCAGCCAATAATATTTTATACTTTGGCATAGCTATTTACAGGTTCGGTTGAAAACACTACCACCACTAACGTGCCTCGCCCCTGATCACTTTCTATGGTCAATTTTCCATTGATTATTTCTACCCTGTCGCGAATGTTTACAAGTCCATTCTTATGAAACACTTCGCTTACCCCACTGTGGGGCAGGCCAATGCCATCATCTTCAATACTTAGTTGAATCGATCCGGCTTGTTCTGCTAGTTGAATAAAAATATGCTTTGCGTGTGAATGTTTGATTGCGTTATTAATAGCTTCCTGTACAATTCTATATAAATTAATTTTCTTTGATTGATCTATGTTCAATTTTAAATCTCCGTCATTATATGTTATTTCCATCGAAGAGTTCTTGTTGAGCTGTTGACAAAGGGATCGTAAACAGGTAGACAAGTCAAAATCTTTTAATTTGGATGGTAGCAAATTCTCTGAAATCCTAACGCATTCTTGTATGGAATCATCAATCATCTGAAAAAGATTATCGCTCGCTTCGTTGGAAGCTATAATTGTATGGGCATTCATTTTAATGGCATTCAACATTTGGCCGAGCCCATCATGAAGGTCTTTAGCTATTCTACCCCTTTCCTTCTCTTGACCTTCAATCAATGACAGAACTTTTACTTTTTCCAGGTTTTTTAAAACTTTTTCTTTTTCGATCTTTTCGGTGATGTCTCTAAATGTTAATACCAGGCCAGTAAGCCTTTCTTTACCATCTAACAACAAGCTTATTGTAGTTTCTCCTATGGGCAATTCGATGCCACTAGCATTGATAAGCAAAAGATGTGGGGGCAGCACATTTTGATTGGCGGCACCTACAGGGCACTGTAACGGATTTACCGGAAAGGCACCTGTTATTTCATCCTTCAATTTTAAAATTTCAAAAATGGGCTTGCCCATTGCCTGCGCAACAGCTTGTTGGATAAGAGCTTGAGCACTGGGATTGATAAAAGTTATTCGATAATTACTGTCGGTTACAATTACTGCATCGCTAATCGATTTTAAGGTAGAAAAATATTTTTCTTCACTTAACCAAAGCTTCTGCTCGACCGAATGTTTGTACAGCGCCATATCAATAACGGTGAAAATTTCTTGGTCTTCAAACGGCTTGGTAAGAAAGCCATAAGGTTCCGTTATTTTAGCACGAGCAATAGTATCTTTATCGCTTAAGGCGGTAATATAAATAACCGGTAAACGATAGTTTTCTTTTATTTGTGTGGCCGCTTCAATACCATCCAACTCGCCCTCCAGCATAATGTCCATCAGCACTAGATCGGGTGAATTCGATTTGAGAAATTCAAGAGCCTCTTCGCCCGAGGTGCATTTGCCAATTATAATATACCCTTCGCTCTCAAGCGTAGCCTGAAGGTGCAATGCCACGATATAAGAATCTTCTACAATTAATATTTTTTTCATTTTTTCAATTGAAAATCAGACTTATTACTTTACTATCCAATGCTATACTAACATTCATTTTTTGAAATACCAAAACCCTCAGAAAGGTTTCGTAATCATTATCATGGTGCGCTGCAATTTGCAGGGAGGTTCATAATAACGCCCTGGTCTGCGGCAAATAAAATATATATACGTTGAACCACTTTGCGAAGGTTTCTACAGATTAGAAAGCTGCCGCACTGCTGTGGGAAGCTTTCTATAAGCCTAGAAAGGCTCCTGCACTGCTGTGGGAAGCTTTCTATAAACCTAGAAAGGCTCTCGCACCGCTGCGAGGAGCTTTCTACAAGTCTAGAAAGGCTCTCGCACCACTGCGGGAAGCTTTCT
>JANXRR010000052.1 GCA_025356795.1 Bacteroidia bacterium | reverse complement strand
TGTTTCCATATTCATGAAAGATAACCCAATTGCCGTTTGCTGTAATTCGTTCGGTAGTTTTTGAAAAAAGCAACACGTTTTTCTGAGCAATATCACCTTTGCCGCCATTGAGTTTCCAATCGAACAATGAATATCGAACCTCATTTTTCGAACCCGTTTCGCCAATGGCCTGAGTAGTAAAAATATAATAAAGGGTTTCATCGCCTGGCACCGGGAAAATCAAGGAAGACTCGCTCGAAAGCCCTCCCGGGCTTCCGCCAATGCTTGTTCCGTTAACGGTTACAACGTTAGTTCGATCAAATACTTTATCTCCATCGGTATAAAAAATTGTTTGTCCGTTTCTATCACAAACAATCGCGCAGCCTTCGAGTGCGGTCATACCACTATCATTCAATGCTTTGTTAGTTGTAAAATCGATGCCGGCTTTATTACCAAAATACCATTTGTTCGATCGTTGATCGTTCAAGCCATATTCTTTTACATTTACCCCTGCCGAAATATTGCATCCTAAACCATCTGAAACCGTGAGGTAATAATAGCCTGCACTATCGGGTTTAAGGGTTAACCCTTTTTGGCCGTTGCTCCAATCGGAAGAAACGGGCGTTCCACCTTTCACTTTGGCGGTTACGGAGAATTGAACGGGCTTGGCACTACCTCTTTTAGGAGGAAACTCATCGCGACAAGCCGTGGTGTCTTGAACCAACGTAATTTTCAGGGCAAAAGCCTTCACGGTTACAGGTAAAGAGAATGTTTTATTTTGACCTTGCAAAAAAACCTTCATCGATACATTGAAAGTTCCGACAGTCAAAAAAGTATGAACAGGGCTCCAATTGTTTGAAGTGGCCGGTTTAGATCCATCAGCAAAGTCCCATATAATACTGTCTGCACTGGGGCTCACCGTTGGATAAAATGTTGTGGGTGCATTTTGGCAAGCTGTGATTGGAATAAAAGTACCCGTTATGGTGAATTTTGTTTCTGGCAAAAAGGAGGGAAATTGAGAGCCACCAAAATCCACTATACCAAATGATTGTGCATTGAATTTAACGCTATTTGCAATTGTATCTGTCTTTGTAAAGTTACCTATTTGAAATTTGCCTGCGACAGTTTTGTATAGATAATACAAGGAGTTATCAGGACCTGTCTGTAAGCCTAAACTTTGTGCTGGTTTAAGTGCGGCAGGCAAAGCGGAAGTGAGAGTGGTAGTGGGGTTTAGATAATCATATTGAAGAACATCGGCAGGCACACCCGTATTTCCAAAATAAGACAAATACAAGTACTGGTTTTTGCTCTTATCAGGGTTGGTCTTAACGTTCGTCCACTCAATATCATAAATGGCCTGCTGCGCCAAGGCTGGTTTCCCAGAATTTAATATGTAAGAATCAAAAGCAAATTTACCGTTAGCATTATCGAACGTTACAATGATTGCGTCATCATTACCTGTTTGAGGCGCTACGGCAATTTTTCTGATAGTAGATTTTAAAGGCAACGGATCAATTGTAGGACTTACAGAAAAGTTGGCCACCGAAATAGGAATTCCGCTAGGTGATCCGATTGAAGTGGAAGTTGTGGTAACAAAAGTTCCTACAGTATAGCTTGCGGCATTAATGAGTGTAGCCGAGTAATCAGCCGAAGAATTTTTATGGGTAATGAGCCAAAAGTCTATTCCATTTGAATGTGGGAGGATAGCCATGCCTTCTGATCGCCCTGTTAATAGAGGAACGGCAGTATTTTTTGTTTCTATATCGCCCAGAGCAGGCGCTGGAAAAGCTGCGTTGCCAAATAGGCTCATATCAACCACGGTTGCATTTATCGCTCCACCTGTTGCGTAATTCGCTGAATTAGTGAATATGTAATATTTATTGGCTTGCCCTGGCACAGCACAAACAACTGCGGGTTGGTTAGCTAATGTATTTCCGGTTAAGCCAACTCCACCTTTCATCTGGGTATGGCATGCATCATAAACAAAATTACCATCTGTGTAAAACAGTAAGTCTCCATTGGTAGCATTGGTTGCCACCGCACTTCCACCAATGCCAAACGGAATTGCTTTATTGGTAACAGCCTCCGCTTTTCCGGTGCCCCTATTAAATTTTACACTGTTAATGGTGCTGCCAAAATACCAATTGTAGGTTGATAGCCTTTGAGCAGAAGCATTGCCTTGCGCGATAAAAAAAATAATAAAGCCAATGATAATTTTTACCCCACTAGTTGTTACAATTTTCACTTGCATGTGTTTTTCTTTCTTCACCTTACGTTCTTTGTTTTTCGATCTCAAATTTATAACGCCAAACTTCACCAAAGTAATACAATTTGACTTAAATTTTCGTTATCCACCCAAAAGGGTAGTATTTGTATTGAAACACTTTTTTTAATGTTGATAAACGGCTTAATTTTGCTTTAATGGAGAACAGAAAATATTCAAGGTTAGTTAGTTTGCTTGGTTTCTATTTACTTATACTTTTTATTTTTGTTGAGCATCATGCAAGTGCACAAGATCCTCAATTCTCTCAATTTTATGCAGCGCCTCTTTATTTGAACCCCGCCTTTGCTGGCTCTACGGGTCAAAACAGGGTGGGGCTCAACTATCGTAATCAATGGCCTTCTATCGATGCTAATTTCACCACAGTCTCAGCCTATGCCGATGTTTATTTAGAGGATTATAACAGTGGTGTAGGGGTTTTAATTAACAGTGACCGAGAAGGGCTGTTGGGATTACAATCTATTAGTTTGGCGCTTCAGTATTCTTACGACCTTCAGTTGACTAAAAAGATTTCTTTTAGACCCGGCTTTCAGGCTGCTGTCTACAACCGATCACTTAATTTTTCAAAACTGACTTTTGGAGATCAGTTTGATAAAGCTACGGGAGAAGTTGTCAACCCATCGTCTGTTGATGCTCTCAGCACAGGCCAATCACTTTTCTTTCCTGATCTTTCTATGGGCGGTCTTCTTTTTAGT
>JANXRR010000038.1 GCA_025356795.1 Bacteroidia bacterium | reverse complement strand
GGCAAGCACTATTCAACAGATGAAGTTGGTACATGAAGAAAAGTTGAGGAATATTAATTAGTTATCTCTGGCTTTTATTTTCCATTCATAGGAAATAGAATCGTAATATGAAACTTCATTGGGCCATTGAATATAATGTTTCATAGCAATAAATTTTTTTAAGTTGCCCTTTACCATTTCGTCAAATAGAAAAGAAGATTTGTGCTTTAGATCTTCTTCGGTCATTACTCTTGTAACAAATTCTTCCTTAAAATTTACGAGTTTTAAATTTTTACCAATTTTAAAATGCCCGCCTACAGCTCTCCTCTCGCTAGCAATTGAAGACGGTCGGATAACGTAATAATAATGAATGCTATCGGTGGAGATAAAATACTTAACCACTTCAAATTTGGAGGTTAGCGATCGATAATATGATTTGTGTTTATCTTCAAACCTGTCCTCCATTTTAGTAAACGTAGGAGCAGAATAGATATACGTTATAACTTCGGCCAACCTATCATTTTGCTGCTCTGAATTGTAATACGTGTTAATAGCGTATTTATCTTTTTTGGAACAAGAAATTAGTAAAATACCAATTGAACAAAAAATAAAGATTTTTTTCATTTCCAAAATTAAACAAACGCCTTCGATTGAAAATAAAAAAAGATCGGGGCAAAGCCCCGATCTTTTAAAATTAAAAACTATAACTATTATTTAGAATAATCAGTCAACAAAGGGTTCCAGTTAGACCAGCCAGAAGTCCAATCAGTAGCTCCGAAAGCACCCCTGTAAGTAGGAGTAGTATCTATAGCACCAACAACACCTGTGAAACTAGCACCGGTTAATAATGGAGAACCAGCCGTAGGCAGCAATGTAGGAGCAGATAGAGGATCGAAAATGTTAGCGCTCAATCCCGAATCAGTCCATTTGCTTAAAAGCGTATTTGCGCCAGAGCCTTTTACTACATCAGAAGAGGCTGCTACAAACCAAGGGGATCCGGCTAAACCTGAAATTTGCAATTCGTTAGAAACACCTGCTGTACCAGTATAAACAAAGGCACCAGCTGATGGGCTCCCTGTAACAGGTTGAGCACCAAATCCACCCACGCCCGCAGCAACTACTCTTCCTCTTGGAGGATTTGGGTGATTTGCGTCAGTCGGGATCAAGAAAGGATATGTAGTATTTAATGTTGATGCAGCCATTGCGGTTCTTTCATCGGCAGTAGACGCTGATCCAAAGCCATTACCTCCCCATTTTTCTACACCAGCTAAAATACAATTTTTGAAAACAATATCTCCCGCGGCAGCATTGGCTACTGCACCAATTGCACCCAAGGCATTATCAATATATAATCCATTAGGATAAGCTGTAATAATCGAGTTATAATGCTTTTGTTTTGCATTTCTTCTGATTTGAGCACCATTTTGGAATTGAATATCAATTGTAGTACCACTTGTGGCTTTACCACCAATGATGGTCATGTTTGAAAACACAGCACTAGTAAAGGGTGTGTTGGCCGATCCTTGTGCATCGTTATCGCACTCAAAACCATTAGAGCCAGATTGGTCAGCAATAGAAGCAGCGCGTATGCCCAATCCAAATTGAACTTGTCCGCTGAAACCATTGTCTGTATCAAAATCATCGTCAATGCCTTTTAATGCAATTAAATGTTTGCAATTAACAGATCCGCCAAACCACTCATACGAGTCATCATTGGCATACGTAACTTGAACGTAGTCAATCGTTGTTCCTGAACCAACGCTTCCAAAAGTCAAACCATTTATTTCTTGATTAGGATTAATAGGATAGCCAGCGTATTCTATACGAACATATTTTAAAGAACCCGAGTTATCATCATTCTTAAAATTAGCACCACCACCATGATAAGCACCGTAGCCACCCTCAAGTTCTTCTACTTTATCAACACCTGTGCTTGTAGAAGCCTTAATATTGTTATCTGCCTGACCGCAAAGTACAACACCAGCCCAGTCGCCAGGAGTTCTGTTGCCCGGAGCTTGGTCAGATGTAAATACAATAGGAGCAGTTGCAGTTCCGTTAGCAATTAGTTTGCTTCCACGCTGTATAATCAATGCCCCGCCTGGAGTTCCTTTCTTACCTAAAATTACAGTACCTGCTTCAATGGTAAGAGTAGCAGTTTTGTTAATAGTAGGAAGAACACCAGCAGCCGCAGTTGCTTTTTTATCTTCACCTACTCTTATAAATCCATTCAGTCTGTATATCTTATCCTTAGTCCATGTTGCATCGGCTACAATATCTGCTGTAACTTCAACAATTGTTTTTGCAGGAACAGCACTAACTGTAACAGCAAAAATAGCTACTGTTGATAGTTGGTCTTTTGAATCGCTTGCTTGAAATGTAATTACATAGGTAGAACCAACTGCAGAATTTGCAGGTATGGTAAAACTTACTGGAACGTCTTTAGAAGTGGCAGCAGCAAGATCAACATTTGGTAAAGTTGCATTAGCAACTCCATTAACTAATATAGTGAGTGTCTTTCCACCTTCAGGAGCATTAATTGTAACTGTAGTTGTTACTACTGCTCCTGCTAGGTTAGAAGCTGTTGGCGAAGACAAGGTAAGAGATGGCGCTGCTTTATTAGTTACGGGATCTGTCTTGCATGAGCTTAGGACAGAAAGGAAAGCTACGACCGCAAAAAGAAATGCTGTTTTCAGCAATCTGGCCGTTTCAAATTTTGTAATTTTCATTTCTTTAAATTTTTAGTTGAGTTAAAATTATGCTCAAAAGTACCGCCTCCTTATTAATTCAATGTTAAGGAAAGGCTTACTTGATGTTAAATGAGTTTCCTATTAGGAATAAAAAAGCGCGTTAAAATTAACACGCCTTTTTATTAAAAAATCAGTGTGATTATAGTCTCCAGGAAAAACCTAATGAAAAGACTTGACCTGGTTTGTATTGTTGAACAATTGGATCTGTTACTGAGTCGCTTTCATTATTGAAATTGCCATCCCTATTACCATCTTGCCACAGTGAAATAGGTTGATTAAGAATATCAGAAATACCACCTTTAAACTGAAAGTGTTCTGATAATTTTTTTGAGAACGTCAGATCCACAATATTTCTTGGCATTAGGTAAACATCTGTATACCCATCTCCACCAACAAACACAATGGTTTTGCCTACTACATTGTGCAGCAAATTTATTGACCAGCCTGATAGTTGATCCGCATAAAATATTCCGGTGTTAAAAACATAAGGAGCTTGACCTTGGAGCGGGCGTGATACTGAGCGTCCATTGGTAGCCAAGGCGTCTGGAATTTTAATAGTACTAGAAATCACTGTAGCATTAAATAACACATTTATATTATCTAATACAGACGACCCTGTAAGTCCTGTCAATGATTTTTTTACTTCAATTTCTACACCAAAGGCTTTAGCCGATTTAGCATTATCAAAAAAGACATTTTTAGTTCCGCCTCCACCACCATTGGTCACATCAACAAATGTTTCAATGGGGTCGGTAAAACTTTTGTAGAATCCACCAAAGGTTATTGATTCACCTTTGGTAGGGTAGAATTCCCAACGCAGATCTAGATTTTGAATCTTAGCTGTTTTTAATCCAGGTGTTCCTTGATAGAGATAATTGAAATTAAAATCAAAGAAAGAAAACTTAGCTATCTCTCTAAATTCAGGTCTGTTGAGGGTTTCACCATAAGCAGTTCTCATCAACATCTTTTCGGTTAGGTTATAACTCAAGTTGGCCGAAGGTAGAACACGTGTAACAGGTAAGTTGGAATTAGCTGGCTGATTGTTAATGTCATATCCATTCAATATTTGCAAATTATCCTCTATGCGAACTCCTGCATCAAGCTTAAATTTCGAAAATGGAACAGAACCCAGAACATAATAGGAAAGCAATTTATTGGAGGCTGAATAGCTATCTGATTTTTTAGTGGCCTCACCTAACTGAAGACCAGTGGTGCTATTGATATTCTGAGGTTGAAACAACTGGTCAATGGGTTGAAATAGATCAAGATTGAAACTTGGCGATTTTTTATACCCTAAGTTACGGGCACTAAAATCCCTTGATTTGCTTTCGTAATAAAAACCAGCCTTAATTTCGGGGCTGTTCACGGGCTCATCATTCAAGACAAAACGGTGCTTAATGGAGGCTCCTCCTGAATAAGCGGTTTCATTAAGGTTGGCAAAAAATCTACCAAGCTGTTGCGGGTCAACACCACCATTGGGTACAAGTATTTGCCCGCCATTGGTTTTGTAACGCCTATAATCTGGTTGATTTCTATTAGCGTTATTGTAGCCTGCCACCCATTCAATGGTAGTTCGTTTATTGTTAAGATCGTGCGTTCCTAAAAGCTGGCCAGAATAAATGCCTCTGTAAATTTTATCAAAGCCACCATTCTTTTCACCGCCACTAGCTAAAACTCCGGTTCTATCAACTACCTGATCGTTGCTACTTTGGTTGTATAGGTTTTTGAATTCTACTACATGATTTCCATTGAACCTAAAAGCCCAATTAAATAAGAAACCGGTCCTAACTTGCTGATTGTATTGCTTATCTTGATAGGCAGTATTTGCTTGAGTGGAAGGCGTGGTGTAGTCAGAACGGGTTATATCAAAAGTAGAAAATGAGTTGCTGTAGTTAAGTGCGCTAATATTTCCGATATCAATATTTCCAATTTTAAACTTTCTGCTGTAAGTCAAGGTGAGGCGCTGGTCAGGTATGGCAGTTGTTTTCTGCGCCACCCAATCATTGCGTAATGATTTGCCTGCATTGGCAATTTCACCAGATGAACTTACATTCACATCTGCCGGAAAGCCTGATGGTATGCTATAAAAATCGGACTTAAAGCCAGTGAAAAAAGTGGAGTTCTTCTGTTGAGAATAAAAATCAGAAAGGGTCGTTCCTATTCGGTATTGGGTGCTATAGTCAACCACGAAATTATTTTCTTCGGGAATGCTTTTGGTAAAAACTTTAACAACACCACCACCAAAATCACCAGGTAGATCAGCAGCCGGACTTTTGTACACGAGCATTCTATCTAATTGGGAGCTTGGTAAGGTTGCAAAGGAGAAGGATCGAATATCAGTTTCGACACTGGGGGCATATACATTGTGCAGCATTACGGGATTATATCTTTCAGAAAGGCCTCGTATCTGCACAAATTGATCGCCTTTAATGGTTACACCTGGCACTCTTCTTAATACTTGTGCTGCATCTCTATCTAAGCTTTTAGATATTTGTTCGGAAGTAATGCCAACAACAATAACTTTTGCATCTCTGATAGTGCGCAGCAACTCATAATCGGTATCCGTTTGTCTTCCTACGGTAACTACTACCTCTTTCAATTCCGTGGCTTCTTCAGCTAGAGGAATGGTGAGTGTTATGCGCTTAGCTGTTTCAACAATAACATCTGGTACTGTTGTGGCTTTATAGGTTATGGAAGAAACTAGCAATGCATACGTTCCTTCTTTTACGTTATTAATAATGAAATTGCCGTCCACATCGGTTGCAGCCCCAGTGGTTGTTCCTTGAATTAAAACATTAGCTCCAATAATCGCTTCGCCAGTTTTTGCGTCTTTGACGGCACCTGCAATGATGCCCTGAGAAAAGGAATAAAAAGACAATAAACTAAAAAAGAGAGACAAGTAAATTTTGCGCATAATCCTACCATTAGACTTAAAGCAAAGGTCGGTATGCCATATTACCCAGGCGGGTCGGCAATGTTAAGAAATCATTAAGGAGAATAAATGATGGGATTTTTTTAACGTTTTCTAGCAATCAATAATTCTTCGATTTTCAAACTTATTATTGAAAATGAAGCTATTACAATCCATCAACACATATTATTTTCTTGATCTTTACTTAAAACAGGAAATATTCGGTTAACAAATTGTTACTTACTTATAGGGATCTTGGAGAGCAGCACTTTTACAATATCTGCAGTGCGCACATTATCTGCCTCTGCTTCGTAGTTGAGCAAAATTCGATGGTTCATAACATCCAGTGCTATTTCTTTAATGTCTTCGGGCAAGACATAATCGCGACCATCAAAATAAGCAACCGCTTTCGAAGCCAAGTTTAAGTTAATACTGGCGCGAGGTGACGCTCCAAATTGAATATACTGTGCTTCATGGTCTAGCTTATATTCCTTTGGCTTGCGTGTGGCACTTACCAGCTCTATAATGTACTTTTCTAACGATTCAGATATTTTCACCTTGTTCACTTCTTTACGAATTGAAAAGATATCTTCTTTGGTTAAGACTGTATTCACCTGGTAATCGAACTGCATGTTGGAAATTCTACGCATAATTTCAAGTTCTTGATCTTTGGTAGGGTAGTCCACAAACACTTTCATCATAAAGCGATCTACCTGTGCTTCCGGAAGGGGATAGGTTCCTTCTTGATCTACCGGGTTTTGGGTGGCTAGTACAAGGAAAGGTTTGTCCAACGTAAAGGTTGTTTCGCCTATTGTCACTTGCTTTTCCTGCATGGCTTCGAGCAAGGCAGACTGAACTTTTGCAGGCGAGCGGTTAATTTCATCCGCCAAAATAATGTTGGCAAAAATAGGACCCTTCTTTACTTCAAATTTTCCTTCTTTTTGATTGTAAATCATAGTTCCCACTAAATCTGCAGGAAGCAAGTCGGGTGTAAATTGGATGCGCTGAAAATCCAGGTGCAGCACTCGGGCAAGCGTGCTGATGGTTAAGGTTTTTGCCAAACCAGGTACCCCCTCCAGTAAGATATGGCCATTGGTAAAAAGGCCAGCCAATAAGCGGTTGACCATATACTCTTGGCCAACTACTACTTTCCCTACTTCGGTAAAGACTTCCTTTATTTTCTTTTGATGTTCTTGATGAAGTTCGGTTGTTGCTGAGAAAGCCATATTTATCTTTGAATTAAGCGCGCAAATTTAACGGAATTAATTATTCATAAATATTCTTTCTATGGCCGGCTGAAATAATTTTTACCTGAAGTTGACTATCTTCCATTTGATTAAATAGCTCAGTAATCGCCTCCCTTATGTGCCATGCACTACCCTTATAGACCATTTCCAGTCTGGCTCGTTGCTTCTATATCTTTTAGCCTTACTTCTTTATTGATGCTAATTCTTTTAAGTCTTCTTGTATTTTCTTAAAATCTTTTAGAAAACAATCACCGCTTTGTTTTGCCTTTTTGATGGTTGTAATATCTATAGATTTATCGCGTTGCCAAAGTATGCTTTTAACCTTATAAGGGCTTTAAAAATTCCACCACCTCCACACCTCGTGGATTCATGAGATAAGAATTCACTAATTGTTGTACCACTCGATTATCTTTGCTTAGTCTAATAAAAGTTTTTGCGCTATCAAAGTCACTTATCTTCTCTTGATGATCGTAAAACCCAAAGCCCAGGTAATTTCCCTTCTCCACCAACACAAGTGAACGTTCACCAATCTCTCGGCCTTGACCAATGATGGCAGCGGTGTTTCCCGATTCAAAAAATGAATTGATGGCTTCTTGCGCAAGGCCATTGTATTTCTTTACTTCCTCTACCCCTTGGCAAGCACCTTTGCACGAGCCCGTTTGGTGGCTGAAGCACAAACCTTTGGCCACTTGCAACCCACTTAATTTTGGGCACAAGTCAAATTCTTTTACCTTCTCCCACATAAAATTCCAAGCATCGCCTTTGGAAGTAAAGGTAATCAAGGGCTTGGTTCCTCTTGCCACAGAGGTAACTGCAAAACGTAAGTAGCCATTACGATCTTCGTAATCAAATACGCCCCACTCTTCCCCTTTAAATTTTTGTGCCAAGTTATATTTCGGCCACAGCCTTCTGATCTCTTGCGATTCAAGGATAAGGGCAATCAACTCATTGCCAGTAAGCTCAAAGGTGATATTGCAAATTTCATTTCTGATGTTAGATCTGTTCCATTCACGAGCTTCACCAGTAAAATGGCTCGCCATCCGTTTCTTTATATTAATAGCTTTGCCAACATAAATTACGGTACCTTTTGCATCCAGAAAATAATATACGCCTGCTTTGTTGGGCAGCTTATCATAATCGGTTTTGTCAAGATTGGGCGGCAACACTGCTTCGCCAGAATTTCTTTTAAGTGCCTTGGCAATTACTCCTGCCTGATCGCGCTTAAAAAGTATGTCAAAAATTTTTGCGGTAGCATAAGCATCTCCGCCAGCTCTGTGGCGATTGGGGATTTTAATGCCTAGACTTTCTGCCAGTGCTCCTAAACTGTAGGAGTCAAGGCCGGGAATTATTTTGCGGCTTAAGCGAACGGTGCATAGTTTTTTTGCTTGCCATTGAATGCCAACTTCTTCAAATTCCTTCTTCAAAAAGCTATAATCAAAATGAGCATTGTGCGCCACAAACACCCTGTCTTTTAGCCATTCAAAAATTTCTGCCGCCATTTCCTCAAATGTGGGCGCAGAGGCTGTCATTTCAGTAGTAATCCCCGTAAGCCCTGTAATAAAATCAGGAATATTTCTCTCAGGATTTAAAAGCGTAGTAAATTTATCGGTGATGCGCTTTCCATCAAAATGATAAATGGCAACTTCTGTAACACGGTGATTTTGAGCGTAGCCGCCTGTGGTTTCAATATCGACAATGGCATACATCATAAGAGCTACGAAAGTAGGGCTTGGTAAATCAACATAAAAGGAGATATTGAATTAAAGTTTAAGCCTGTTGCCAATTTGGCCAGAAGCTTATGAAACAAATTCATTAAACAATGATAAAATTTTTGCTTACTGGTTTGGCTGTTTTGATCACAGCTTATTTGCTGCCTGGCGTACATGTAGAAAATTACGGCTATGCTTTAGTGGTGGCCTTGGTATTATCAATTGGCAATACTATTCTAAAACCCATTCTCATTCTTTTTACCATACCTCTCACCATACTTACATTCGGACTGTTTTTATTGGTTATTAATGCTGTCATTATTTTGATGGTAGATTACTTTGTGCCCGGATTTTCAGTGGATGGTTTTTGGTGGGCACTTGCATTTAGTTTAATCCTTTCCATTTTTAATAGCATGTTCTCAGACGTGTCGAATGATTCCAAGAAGAACTAGACTAGTTGATTCAAAAGCCTTTCATCAAATTTTGTAGAAAAACAAATCCGTTTACTTCTACATTTCAATTTTAAAAACACGCTCTATGAAGAAACTTCTCATCCCTTTTTTATTAACCAACTATGCGTTCGCTCAAACTCTTGCGCCACTAAGTGTTGAAAAAATTATGCGCGATCCACGGTGGATGGGAGTGTCGCCTTCAAATACTTTCTGGGCAAAGGATAGCAAGAGTTTATTCTTCAATTGGAACCCCGATAAAAACATTGGCGATTCAATTTATTGTATAACTACAGTTGACCGAGTTCCGAAAAAAGTAAGCCCAACAACAAGAAGGTCCTTGCTGCCTCCATTTGGTAATTACAATTCGGGCTTCACAAAAGGGATTGTTGAAAAAAATGGGGATATTTTTCTATTTGATTTTATAGCCAACAAAACGATTCAAATCACCAATACACTTGATCGAGAATTCAATGCTACTTTCTCTGATGATGAAAAGAAAGTGATATTAACATCCAATTCAAATCTCTTTTCAATTGAACTTACCAGTGGAATCATTCAACAATACACAGATTTCAGGAAGGGAAATAAAAAATCTGAGTTAAAACAAACAGAACAAGAGAAGTGGTTGAGAACTTATCAACTAGAAACGTTTGATGTAATCAAGCAACGCAGCGATACCAAAAAAGCAACTGATAAAATCATTAAAGGAGATAAACCCAAGCGCCCAAAAGAAATTTATTTGGATGAAAAGAGTGCGGATAACATTCAGTTGAGTCCTGATGCCAATTATATCACGTATCGCCTTATTAAAAGTGCTAATGCAAAAACAGCCATAGTTCCCAATTATGTCACAGAATCAGGCTTTACAGAAGATATTCAAACCAGAACTAAAGTTGGCGCAATTCAAAATGTTTCTGATCTTTTTGTTTATGATATTATAAGGGACACCGTGCTTCAAGTGAAAACAAATGACATCGTTGGAATTTTTGATCAACCTGATTACAAAAAAGACTACCCTGCGAAATCCGATAAGAAAGATAAAAAACCTGAGCCGAGACCAGTGAATTTCTTTGGCCCGCTTTGGACTGCCGATGGGAAAAACAATGTGATGGTAATTCGATCTGCTGATAACAAAGACCGATGGATTATGTCGTTAGATGTAGCCACACAAAAATTAAAATTGCTAGATCGGCAGCGTGATGAATCGTGGATTGGTGGCCCAGGCACGGGAGGATTCTTTGGTAATCTAAACATTGGTTGGCTGGCCGATAACAAAACCATTTGGTTTCAGTCGGAAGAAACCGGTTATTCACACCTCTATCTTTTGGATGTGACAACTGGAAAAAAGCAAGCATTGACTGCTGGCAGGTATGAAGTGCAGAGTGTACAACTGTCGCGCGATAAAAAATTCTTTTACATTACCACAAACGAAGTGCATCCTGGCGAAAAACATTTTTACAAATTGAGCATTGGGGGAGGTAAGCCTGAAAAGATCACGAGCATGACAGGTGCCAACGAAGTAACACTATCACCTGATGAGAAATGGCTTGCCATCCGTTATTCCTACACAAACAAGCCGTGGGAGCTTTATCTTCAAGAAAATAAAACGGGAGCAAAGCCTATACAAATTACAAAATCTACAACGGCAGAGTTCAACTCGTATTCATGGCGAGATCCTGAAGTAACTACATTCACCGCCCGCGATGGAGCTACAGTGTACACACGCATCTACAAACCCGCAAAGCCCAATGGTGCGGCAGTTATTTTTGTGCACGGTGCTGGCTATCTTCAAAATGCGCACAAGTGGTGGAGCAGCTACTTCCGTGAATACATGTTCAACAATCTCTTAACGGACAAAGGTTATACGGTACTTGATATGGACTACCGTGCCAGTGCTGGCTACGGCCGCGATTGGCGCACAGGTATCTACCGCTTTATGGGCGGTAAAGACTTAACGGATCATGTCGATGGTGCTGAGTGGCTTGTTAAAAATTATGGAATAGACCCTAAACGCATTGGCATTTATGGTGGCTCATACGGAGGGTTCATCACGCTGATGGGCATGTTCACCACGCCCGATGTTTTTGCTGCGGGTGCTGCGCTGCGCCCTGTTACTGATTGGGCACATTACAATCATCCGTACACGGCCAACATTTTAAATGAGCCATTTGCCGATAGCATTGCTTACGCGAAAAGCTCTCCGCTATATTATGCCAAAGGGTTGAAGGGCTCGCTTTTGATTTGCCATGGCATGGTAGATGTTAATGTTCACTTTCAAGATGCGGTGCGCCTGTCACAACGGCTGATTGAGTTAGGGAAAGATAACTGGGAGCTAGCCCCCTACCCGATGGAAGACCACGGATTTGTTGAACCCAGCAGTTGGACCGATGAATATAAAAGGATACTAAAATTGTTTGAAGAGAAGTTGAAGTAAATAGCAAAGAATTGATTTTCTAACAATTGGAATAATACAAAACCAAGTGCTTTATTTTGGTTTAACTCCGTGGTAGTTTCGATAAGCTCAACCCAGCAGTTTCAATTAAGCCTTCTTCTTTTTCATCTTCCTGATTTTTTTCTTGTCAGGTTTGGATACAGCCAACTGATCCACGTATTGTTGGTTCAATTCTTTGAGCCGCGTAATCTCACTATAAGCGTTGGCCAGTTGCACTTGATCGTTTTCTTTTTTGAGAGATGACTTCAATTGCATAATGCGTTTGAATGATAAATCGATTCGCTCTTTCTTAATCTCACCTGATTCTACAAGCCTTCTGATGAGGGTATGGACAGTATCCACCGTTCTTATTTTTGCATTTCTCAAATTGTTGGAGAAACATAAAATGTCAATGCCACCGTTGATGGCAAGTTTTATTGATTCACCTAAACCATAATTTTTATCGATGGCGCTCATTTGCATATCATCAGAAAACACAACGCCATTAAAGCCAATCTTCTTTCGCAGCAAACTATCAAGCACGCGTTGCGATAGTGTGCCTGGCAATGCTTTGGGGTCTAGGTTTTGATTTACGATGTGAGATGACATCACCGCATCAATGTACCCTTCTTGCTGTAACTGTTTATACGGTTTTATTTCACGCTCGTTCCACGTATGGGTAACATCGGCCACACCAAAATGTGTATCTACTGTTGAGCTTCCGTGCCCCGGAAAATGTTTGAGTGCGGTGATGACTCCAAACTTACGATGAGCCAATATAACTTCCCGTGCAAACATAATAACGGAGTCTTCATTGTTAGAGTAAGATCTTTCAACCTTAACAATAACGGTGTTTTCAGGATTTACAGCTAGATCTACACACGGAGCAAAGTTCACATTAATGCCGAGGCCTGCCAAGGTAGACCCTGTGGATTCGCCATAAAATCTGGCTGAATCAAGTGCTTTGGATTTGCCAATTGCAGCCGCGGTAATCGATCTTGGGAAACCATATTTTTCTTTTAGCCGATTTACTTTTCCACCCTCTTGGTCTATGCAAATCAAAAGCGGAATGGGAGCAGCATGTTGATACGTCCAAGACATTTTCTTTAAACCCGTAAAGGAATTTGCCTTCGGAATATTTTTCTCGAAATAAATCAAAGCGCCAACCTTACCCAACTTCACTTCTTGCAGCACGGCTGAATCTAATGAATTGGATGGCATGCCCACCAGTATCATTTGGCCTATTTTAATGCTAAGGCTATCCAACGTTTGAGCTTGTGAGTTAACTACACTACAAATAATTATAGTTGCTAATAGAAATGTGCTTCTTATTTTTCTCATCTTTTTAATATTTGTTGTGGAAGGTAGTGAGTACTCGTTGCATTAACGCCCGAATTTCTCGCGAAGGCACCACAAAATTACTATTCATAAAACTAAAAATAAAAATCTTTCCTTTTTTGGAAACCAAATAACCACTGAGGCAATGGTTATTTGAAAGCGATCCTGTTTTTCCAAAAATATACGGTTTGCCTCCTTGAGAGAAGGATGCTAATGTGCCCGGCTGGCCGCCAGCAGCAAGGAGTTTAAACAATCGGTCTTGGGGCACAACCGCATAAATTTTTTCCCAAAGTTTTACAATTGATCGTGGCGTGAACAAATTATAGCGCGACAAGCCAGAACCGTCTACCCACCTTGGGTTATCTGGAAGATCATTCAATAAATTCTTATTGGCAAATTGAATCGCTATTTCAGGCTTGAGGGTATCGCTCACTACACCACTGCTCATAAGTAATAACTGCTCGGCAATGTGATTATCACTCACTTTCATCATTACGCTGTAAAGGCTATCCGTTGGAATACTTTTAAAAACAGAGGCCTCTTTGGGCAATGGCAAGTCAATTTCTATTACATGTTTCTTTAAGGTGTCCGATAACATTTCCACCAATAAATCGGCACTATAATTGAAAGGGATTTCCCATAACTCATCTTTGCTTTTATAAGGATAAAATATAAGTTCGTTTGAGTCAATGCCTCTGGAAATGCCCATTTTA
>JANXRR010000618.1 GCA_025356795.1 Bacteroidia bacterium | reverse complement strand
CATTGTAATCCAAAAAAGATGATCTGTTAATTTGCCGTGTTCAGAAGCAACAGGCAAAGTATAACCTTCAAAATGAACGTAAGAGTACCACAAAAAACCAATGATACTAACTACACTAAAAACCATAAATAATAATCCATTAATCTTATTGTAAGGATCGGCAGAGTCTTTACCTTTTACCAACCCCACAAGGTTAGCAATCCTGAAAATCATGAAGAGTATTGCAAGAATCAAAACTGCACCTACACCAACAATTAAACCTGTCATATTATTATTCTTTTAAAGTCAATAATTAAAATCAAATGTGGTGATGCATACTTTCGCTCATGAATGGATGATTCTTAGCTACTAGTGGGAACTTTGTTAAACTTGACAGAACAACATATAAAAATGCCGACATAAACACCAGTCCGAGACCTATTTCCAAAAAACCTATCCCTCCATTTCCCTGCATAACACCAGGTGTTACCATATTATAGAAATCAAACCAGTGACCGATGATCACAATAGGACACACAACTTTTAACATTGATATGTGGCGCTTAGCATCTCTTGTCATCAATAACAAGAATGGTAGAACAAAGTTTAAGAAAACGTTGGCAAAAAATATCCAACTATAAGGAGCTACCCTCATACGTTGATAAAAGTAAACTGTTTCTTCAGGAATATTTGCGTAATAGATAAGCAAGAATTGACAAAACCAGATGTATGTCCAGAAAATACTAAAAGCAAATACAAATTTACCAAGATCATGAAGATGATTAGCTGTAACCACTGTCAAATATCCAGCACTCTTTAAGTAGACTATAATTAGCGTAATAGTTGCTAGACCCGTTACCCACCAACTAGCAAATACATACCAACCGAACATGGTGCTAAACCAATGCGTATCTATGCTCATCACCCAATCCCAAGCTGAAACCGAAGAACTTACGGCAAAAATGATAAGAAAAATAGCTGAAAGTTTGCGCATACTATACCAATGCTCATTTCCTCCATCTGTATCCTCTTCTAACATATGTTTTTTGATCATGGTAAAGAACAAGTACCATAAGGCGAAAAACAATATCATTCTAAAAACATAAAACAGTGGAAAACTTCCCGCGGCTAAAGGCCAGAAAAAGAAAGTGCTTTTACCTTTAATAATTTCATCGAAGTCTTTTCCTCCCTCTACATATAAATTAGAATGAGTCCAATGGAACAAATCACCTTTTACAAGGAACCATAGAACTAACATAAGAATACCCGAAAAAGGAATCCAATGCCCAATGGCTAGAGGTATTCTCTTAATTGGTGCAGACCAGCCTGCCTGAGAAGCATATTGAATGGCAATAAAGAACAAGCCAATTATACCAATACCTGCAAAAAAGATGTTATTTTGCCATAGCGAAGTGTAAATTCTCTTAAGCCAAACTGGAGAACCATGATGCTCTACAGCTTGCGTGTGTTCCTCGGTATGACCTGCGGCATCTTCATTACTGGCTACTAAATTAGTAGATATTTCTCCAGAGGCATGTCCTTCACCTTTGTGATCAGTTGACCGCATGGCCATGAACACTCCAAGGCCAAATAAAATAAAGCCAGTAAGAGCCAGATAAATAATCTTAGACTTGGTACTTGATGTAAAAACGTATTTTTCTTCAGCTATCATTATTTTTAGATAAGGATGTTATTTCGATTTCTGTAAAGACTTCACATACTTTGCAATCTTCCAACGGTCCTCCGGACTGACTTGCGAACCATGGGCTCCCATTAAACCTTTACCGTAAGTGATTACATGAAATATATGCCCCTCAGTAATGTTTGCGTAAGCATCGCCCTTTAGATTAGCAACACCAGGATAAGAGCTATGGTCAACGCCATCAATCTTAACACCCTGAGCAACTTTACCGTCTCCACCGGCCTTAGCACCATGACAATGTTGGCAGTAAGATTCATAATAAAACTTTCCTTGGAGAAGAACAGCTTCTGTTGAATCCAAAGGATTACTCAGTTTGTCAGCTGCTTTTAAACCTGTTGTATCATTTAAGGCACGGTAAGGAAGCCAACCATTTGCAGTTCTTTTTACTGTATTAGGCGGGGGAACCCTTAAATTCATTCGATAGGGATTGTATTGATTAGAGTTAAAATATTCACCTCTTCCATTATCTAAAGAGTTAACCCAAGTTCCTGCACTTTGATCAGTTATCTGCGACAATGGCTCGTAAGCCACCGAATGATACATATTGGGAGCGAATTCTTTTCCTGGATTGTCAACACCAGCCTTGCAGCCCAGCAGAAATAAAAAGCTTGCCACCATTACAACACTCAATAAAGTTTTAATCAATCGCATAGTTGAATCGTATTATAAATTCTTTTCGTTTACCTCTTCCGCACCTGTTGACTTTAAAACAGAGCTAATTTCTTCTTTGGAAAGATGGTTAGATCCTAAATCAATTGCCATTACATGCTTATCATCTGTGCTTCGGAGGTCAAAGGATTTTGGCCAACGATAAGGTTTCATATCGCTTACTATCAAGAAAGTAGCAACCATACCTAGGGCAGAAAACAGAACTGTCATTTCGAAGGTAACAGGAATAAAGGGGGGCAATGAAACATGGTTCTTTCCACCAATGATCATGGGCCAATCAAAACCCAACATCCAAATTTGCATCAGCAATGCCAACGATGTTCCTGTCATGCCAAACAAAAAGGCAGCTATTGGAAGCCTGCTCCTTTTATAGCCAAGGGCATCATCTAGGCCGTGCACAGGAAAAGGTGAATAGACTTCTTCGATCTTTATACCTTTACCACGAATGTTTTCAACTGCCTGAAGAAGTACATCTTCATCATTATAAATTCCTACAAGATAATTTTTAGTATTCATGTATTTTAATGCTTCTTTTCAGAGGTTGATTTAATGATGCTTTTTACTTCGGCCATGTTAATCACAGGGAAGAATTTTGCAAATAGCAAGAAAGCACAGAAGAAGAATCCAAAGGTCAACACATATTCACCAACATCATATATAGTTGGATAAAACATAGCCCAACTTGAAGGAAGATAATCTCTATGAAGCGAGGTAACAATAATAACAAAGCGCTCGAACCACATTCCAATGTTTACAATGATGGAAAGAATGAATGTTGCCACTATGTTAGTTCTTATTTTCTTTACCCAGAAAAGCTGAGGAGAAATAACATTACACGTCATCATTGACCAATAAGCCCACCAGTATGGACCTGTTGCTCGGTTGTAGAAGGCATAAAATTCTGCAGGTACACCGCCATACCAGGCAACAAAGAATTCAGTTATATAAGCAATACCCACAATTGAACCTGTAATGATGATAACTATATTCATCAATTCGATATGATAAATAGTTATGTAGTCTTCTAGCTTAAACACCTTTCTCGTAATGATTAGTAAGGTTAACACCATGGCAAATCCAGAGAAAATTGCCCCGGCAACGAAGTATGGAGGGAAGATAGTTGTGTGCCAGCCTGGAATTACAGAAGTAGCAAAGTCC
>JANXRR010000521.1 GCA_025356795.1 Bacteroidia bacterium | reverse complement strand
GCAACCCGCTGCTGCTCGCCTCCTGAAAGCTGAGAAGGATAATGATTAAACCGTTGGGTAAGCCCTACCCTATCTAACAAGGCCTGAGCTTTTGCTGCTATGTTTTTCTCACCGCGAAGTTCCAAGGGTACCATTACATTTTCAAGAGCCGTGAGTGTTGATAGTAATTGGAAATTTTGAAATACAAACCCGATGTATTGATTGCGGATATATGCACGGTCATCCTCACTCATTACATTGAGTTTTAAGCCCATAAGTGAAATAATACCACTACTAGGCACATCGAGGCCCGCACACAAACCAAGCAGTGTGGTTTTGCCGCTGCCCGAAGGCCCAATGATGGAAAGAGAACTCCCCTGGGTTGCTTCAAACGAAACATTATCCAGCACAGTAAGTTCGCGCTCGGCAGAGGTGTAAATTTTGGTAAGGCCTTCGGCCTTTAAAACAATTTCATTCATGGTATAAAAGTGTGGAGCCATGAGCTTGAACTACGAGCGGAGTTATACCCAAAGGCTTTCAACTTATAGCTCACAGCTAATGGCAAATTTATTACGCAACTTAAAACTAAATCTTTATATTCGAAAAGTGAAATACAGCTTCTGGCTTCTAGCTACGAGCCGCAAGCTTTAGGGTAAACACTTTTCCGCTTGCAGCCTCTTGCATGAACCTTGGCAGCTTAGACTCAACTACAATGCTAATCGTAAAAACCACCTTCTTTATTTTATTGTTGCTGTTAATTCAACCAAACAAACAACAAAACATTCTTTTTTTTGGCGATAGCCTTACGGCAGGGTATGGCCTTTCGGCAGAGGAGGCTTTCCCTGCCTTGCTGGAAAAAGAGTTGAATAAAGACAAGCAGAAAGTGAAAATTACCAACGGAGGCTCGAGCGGGGAAACGTCCGCGGGCGGCCTTTCAAGAATTGATTGGCTATTGCGAAAACCCATCGATGTATTTGTGCTAGAGCTTGGCGCGAACGATGGATTGCGTGGCCTACCCCTAAATCAAACCAGGAAAAATTTACAGGCCATTATCGATAAAGTGAAAATTAAGTATCCTGAAGTTAAAATCGTGGTTGCTGGCATGATGGTGCCACCCAATATGGGCAAACAATACACCGAAGAATTTAAAAACATGTACCCACAACTGGCCACAAAAAATAAGGCAGTGCTTATTCCATTTATACTGAAAGATGTGGCCGGTATTGAAAACCTGAACCAGGCCGATGGCATTCACCCCACCGCAGAGGGACATAAGATCATAGCCAAGAACATAAAATCCATAGTTGAGAAGTTGCTTTAAGTGGCTGCTGGTTGTTGGTTTCGTTGCTCGCATATACTTTCGCCAGCAACTAAGGCCAGCCTAAGAGCAAATACACCCATACGGTGTAGGGTGCTGCCAACCTTTAAAAAGGTCTATTTTAAAACCGCTCCTGTCAAAACCGTTAAAATTAACTCAACGGCTTTGTAGTTATCATTATTTTTTGTTATTTCATCTACTGATTCAGAAAAACCACTTGCCTATACGTGATGTTGAGAAGGTAATTTGTGGTGGAATGGCCTTAGTGAGACTGATTGGCTATAAAAAACAACCCCGCTTTTGGGCGGGGCTATTTTAAATGTTTTCACAACGGAATAATCCTTATTGTGATTTGCTTCAAATTGTGTAGATCAAAAATAATATAAAATATGGAAAATAAAAAAATAGTTGGGCTAGATATAGGTACTACTTCTATAGGCTGGGCTGTGATTAATGAAATTGATGGCAAGAAAACTCAAATTATCGGCATTGGAAGCAGAATAATTCCATTGGCAACTGATGAAAAGAATGAATTTCAGGCTGGCAACGCTATTTCGAAAAATCAAAAAAGAACGCAAAAACGCACCCAACGCAAAGGATATGATCGCTATCAATTGAGAAAAGAAGACTTGCGCAAAAAACTAACAGAATTAGGCATGATGCCAGAGCCTACTTTATTCTCATTATCTGCATTAGAACTGTACCTTTTGAGAACAAATGCAACCCATGAGCAAATCTCTTTGCAACAAATTGGAAGAATACTGTTTCACTTAAATCAAAAGCGAGGATATAAAAGCAGTCGTAAGGACGAGACAAAAGATAAAAAAGAAACAGACTATGTTGCAGAAGTAAATTCACGATTTGACAAAATCAAACAAGCTAAGATTACAGTAGGTCAATATTTCTATTTGGGAGTATTCAATGATGAACGTTATCGAATCAAAGATCAGATATTTCCGCGAGCAGCCTACATTGAGGAATTCAATACCATTTGCGCAAAGCAGAAAGAATTCTACCCAGAAATACTTACCGATAGAAACATTCAACAATTGCGTGATGAGATCATCTATTATCAACGACCATTAAAGTCGCAAAAGGGGCTAGTATCGGTTTGCGAGTTTGAAGGTAAGTGGTACAAGAATAAAGATGGCAAAGAAATTTTTAGCGGGCCTAAAGTAACGCCTAGAAGTTCACCACTATTCCAAGTTTGCAAGCTATGGGAAACCATTAATAACATCACCATTAATACGAAGCGCGGTGAGGCTTTTGTTATCTCGCTAGAAAAAAAGAAAGAACTCTTTGACTACTTAGATAGTCATGAGAAATTATCGGAGACAGAACTATTCAAAATTCTGGGTATCGGAAAAAATGATGGCTATTACGGAAACAAACAGTTGAGTAAAGGCTTACAAGGTAATCTTACTAAAACATTCATTATTAAGATCCTAAAAGATCATTCAGGCATAGATAAGTTAATTGCTTTCGACTTATCATTTGAATCTTATGAAGTAATTGATGCTACATCTGGAGAGATCATTAACCGCAAGCGAATAAGCGCAGAAGTAGAGAAGCAACCACTTTATAAATTATGGCATATCCTTTATTCAATACCAGAAGAAAAAGCCATCATTAAAAAACTAAATCAGGATTTTAATCTTACAGAAGATGTTGCGAGTCAATTGGCAACTCTTGATTTCACAAAGGGCGGCTTTAGCAACAAATCGGCAAAAGCCATTCGCACCATTTTGCCACAGTTGCAGCAGGGTGCAAAATATAGCGATGCAATGACGTTGGCAGGGTACAATCATTCAGATTCAATTACATCAGAAGATAATCGAGTAAGACCATTAAAAGATAGACTCAAATTATTGCCAAAGAATAGTTTAAGGCAGCCAGTGGTTGAGAAAATCCTCAACCAACTAATAAACCTTGTTAATGCAATTATTGATCAACACGGAAAACCCGATGAAATAAGGATTGAATTGGCACGCGAATTAAAGCAAAGCTTAGAAGAAAGAAATAATGCTTTTAAAAATAACACTAAACGGGAAAGCGAAAATAAATCGATAGCTGAAAGA
>JANXRR010000373.1 GCA_025356795.1 Bacteroidia bacterium | reverse complement strand
AGTGGCACTCATAAATGCAATGTCATATTGATTGTTTCGCCAATATAATCCCAACCAATAGTGGTTGTTGGCCATTGCATTTAAACCTTCATAGTAAGGAAGTGTGATCTCGGGAAACACTAATTTTTCAGAAAGAGGTTTGTAGTTAACACGAACATCATTATTCTTTAGAACCATGTATAGTTCTTCGATGGTAAAGGGTTTGAATTTGAAAAATAGTTCTTCTAATTCCTTTGCTACTACTGCAATGTCTTGTCCAAAAATAAGACGCGGCCAGCATTGAATAATATTTTCTTTGCGCGGTTCTCGAATATATAAATACCAATAGTTTTCTTCCTTCGATGCAATGAAATTAAGCTCTCCTGTAAGCAATGGTACCAGACTTTGAACAGGATCTACAATGTTGATCTTTAACTTAGGTTTATATTCAAAACTATCGATCACCACGTTGTAAGTATCTTCTTTCACCCAGTTGGTGGTCTCAACTATATTTACCGCAGCATAAGAGCTAACGATATTGTGATGCGTTGATTGATCGCTGCCCAATTCATAGTCGATATTTATGGCTCGAAAAGCAGTGTCCAATTGAATTTGGGTAGCATCATTAGAAGGAAACATAATGTCTTGCCGTGAGCCAAAAAGCACATAATTGTTGCCTAGGTTTTTAGAGAGATCCATGATCTTGAGTAAGTCAGCAGGCGAAAGAAATCCTCCTTTCACAAACGCTCGAATCAAATCACTTTTCTTCTTCATTTCTGACATGCCGTATTTCGTTGATGGTTATTTCTTGCAAGTTGGCAATTTACTTTCAAAAATGGGTGGAGCGGACTTAATCATTTCTCAATTCTAAATTGATGAGCTGTTGAATCTCAGGCTTGCAACTTCCACATCCTAAACCCGCGCCTGAATTCTGACAAAGTTCTTTCAGTGTATTGCACCCACCTTTAATCAACCTCTGCAAATTCCCCTCTCCCACCTGGTTGCAAGAGCAAACCAATTTGCCGATCATGGTCTCAGCTTTTTTGCCCGATCGCAAAAGCTGCATTCTAGTTTCTGATAGTTCAATTCTATTTTCTATAAGTGACTTGAATTCAGCAAACTCAGTTTTATCGCCAATCAAAATAGCGCCCACTAACTTATCATCTTTGATAATGCATTTTTTATAATAACGCATCGACTTGTCGATGAACAGTATTTCATCATAACCGCTGCTATTCACCGGCATTTCAGCAATGCCAATGGAACAAAGATCAAGACCGGCCAGCTTAAGAATATTCATGGGCACAGCACCAGTGTATAAACTTTGCAGATCTCCATGTATAAATCTGGCGAGTACATCCGCTTGCTTTTCTGCGGCAGCTGTTATACCCAAAATTTTTCCATTGTGTTCAGCTATTTCACCAGCTGCAAAAATATCTGGATCACTTGTTTGTAAATAATCATTTACTAGTATACCGCGTGCCGATTCAATTCCTGCTTCTTGTACAAACTCAATATTGGGGCGGGTTCCCACAGCGTAGACTACAGCATCTACTTCCAGCAATTTACCGCTTCTCAATTTGGCTCTCAGCCTTCCACGTTGTTCTGATTGATCTATCAGTTGCACCTGATCGTTCATGTAAACCGTTATATTTCTGTCTTCAATAAAATCGAGCAACAATTCACCCGCCAGATTGTCAATCTGCCGTTCCATTAACCTGCTTCCCAGTTGAAGAATAGAAACATGTATACCGATTTCGCTTAGGGATGCAGCCAATTCTAAACCAAGCAAGCCTCCACCGATAATGAGCACGTGGCCTTCTGGCTTTAAAAAGTTTTTTAACTTGTCAGCATCGTTTCGTGTACGCATAGTAAATACACCAGGCAAATGTGTAGGTGCATCTTTTGGCAAGTTCGCCCGTGTGCCCGTTGCCAAAATCAGTTTGTCGTAAGCGTGATGAAGTCCATTATTATCAATCACATATTTCTCGGTGCGATTGATTGATACAACTTCAGTTTCCACTTTGAGACTTACGTTCAATGCTTCAAACTCTCCCACCTGAAACTTTTGTAACTTATCCCACGAAAGTGTTTCATTCACGTAGTCTGGTAGTAATACACGATTGTAAAATGGATACTTCTCTTTCGAAAACACTTGAATGGAATCTGTTTCATTGAGCGATCTGTAAGAGCAAATAAAGCGGTAGGCTGCAGCGCCTGCGCCTGCAATGATTATTTTTTCTTGTGGCTTTACATATTTTGCTACCTGAACTGCAGAAAATTTGAAATCGGGCTCTTTAGAAATTGGATCTACTAAATAACTGGTGAGATTATTGGCACGGGCATTATCATGAGCTAGTATTTTGCCCCAATGCATTGGCAGAAAAACAACACCCTTCTTAATGTCGTTCGTTAGCTTGGCACATACCCGAACAGAGCCGCGCGGATTATCGATAATCACAACATCATCTTCCTTTATATCACGAGCTGCCGCATCATAAGGATTAATTTCTAAGAATGGTTTGTCGATGTGCTGTCGAAGTTTATTCACTTTACCAGTCTTTGTCATGGTGTGCCACTGATCACGGATACGACCTGTAGTTAATATCAACGGATGATTTTCTGTGAGTGGTTCAGAAAGATTCTCTGGACTTAACGCGAAAAATTTAGCCTTATGGGATGGGGTGTAAAATGAATGATCTTGAAATAATCGAGGAGTGCCTGGATGAGTTTCGTTGGGCACTGGCCATTGAAAAGTGCCTTCTCCTTTTAACCGTTTATAGGAAAGTCCACTAATATCAATATTGGTGCCTTTGGTGAGTGCACAGTGTTCGGCATAGATTTCCGCTGGCGAAGAATAATCAAACCCGTTAAACCCCATTGCCTTTGCAAACAAACAAAGTATTTCACTATCAGGCAGTGATTCTCCAGGAGCGTTGATGGCTTTGGATAAATGACTAATGCGTCTATCCGAATTGGTCATCGTTCCTTCTTTTTCAAAGTGACCGGCAGCGGGAAGAATTAAATCAGCAAAAGCAACGGTATCAGAGTTTCGTGAGATGTCTTGAACTACCACAAAGCGCGCTTTTTTCAACGCAGCTTCTGCCCGTCTTGCATCCGGCATGCTTACTAATGGATTGGTGCAGATAATCCATACTGCCTTCAAATCGCCACATTCTAGTGCTTCCAACATTTGCGTGGCAGTAAGTCCTGGTTTTGATGAGATGGAATCGACACCCCAAAATTCAGCGACTTCTTTTCTATGTTGCTCATTGCCAATTGCCCGATGAGCGGCTAGCATGGTGGCCAAGCCTCCTACTTCTCGTCCACCCATAGCGTTAGGCTGTCCTGTTAATGAGAATGGTCCGCAGCCAGGCTTACCAATATGACCTGTAATTAAATTTAAACTAATGAGCGCAAAATTCTTTTTTACACCAATTACACTTTGATTAAGTCCCATTGCCCAAAGCGTTAAAAATCCTTTGGATTCGGAAATGTAATGAGCTGCCATTTTTATATCACTTATTGCTACATCACATGCATCGGAAGCCTCTTTAAGAGTAACAGCAAAAACGGAATGGAGGTACGCTTCAAACTCTTCTGTATGCTTTTTAATGAAGTTAAAGTCTATGTCACCATTTTCAATCAATACGCGTGCAATGGCATTGTATAAATAGATATCGGTGCCGGGCTTTATCTGTAAATATAAATCTGCTAACGCACAGCTTTGTGTTCTTCTAGGATCGACAATAATAATTTTAACATGAGGATTGCTTTGCTTATGTGCCTCAATCCTTCTAAACAAAATAGGATGGCACCAAGCAGGGTTGGCACCCGTAATTAAGAAGCAATCGGCTAACTCTATGTCATCATACGAAACAGGTACTGCGTCTTCACCTAACATATTGGTGTAACCTGCCACTGCACTGCTCATGCAGAGACGTGAGTTAGTGTCAATATTATTAGTGCCCAAAAAACCCTTTACTAATTTATTAGCAACATAGTATTCTTCCGTAAGGCATTGGCCGGAAACATAAAAGCCCACAGAATCAGGGCCATGTTTTTCCATTATCGATTTGAATACGGCTGCAGCGCGATTCATGGCAGTAGACCAACTGACACGCTCATACGGATGGTTGCGGCTCCAACGCATTTCAGGATAGAGCAAGCGATCGCTCTTATCATTCATGGCATAGTGAAGGTTCATTCCCTTTGAACACAAAAGCCCTCGATTTGCAGGATGATCCTTATCCCCTTCTACCGTAAGGTTTCCTTTGCGATCTTTCTTCACCACTATTCCGCAGCCAACTCCACAGTAAGAGCACGTTGTTTTTACACTATCCTCATTTCCCTTCACTTCGTTTTGTAAGTAAGTTTTTTATTATGCGTTGCCGTTTGTAAATCAGTAGCCTGTGTAACCACCGGCAGCGAGTATGATTGTTTGTTAACGCATCAGAGTTACTTCTTTATACACATCTTTTTCGTCAATTTCTACTTTGTCCATTAGTAGACTCAGCAATCGCTCACGAATAATTTTATACTCAAGCAAATTTACAGTGTCCTTTTTATTGCGTGGCCTAGGTAAATGTACTTCTTCTATCTCCCGGATAGTAGCTTCCGGGCCATTGGTC
>JANXRR010000352.1 GCA_025356795.1 Bacteroidia bacterium | reverse complement strand
TAAGATTCTCATGACAGAATTTCTTGATCTCTTCCTCAGAAAGGGACTGATCTTTCTTAACAATGAACACTTTTATTACTTCACCCGATTTCGCATCTGGCACTCCAATGGCCGCTACCTCAAGCACTTTAGGATAACCAGCAAGTACGTTTTCAATTTCATTTGGGAAAACATTAAACCCAGAAACCTTAATCATATCCTTCTTCCGATCGACTATTTTAAAGAAGCCATCAGCATCCATGTATCCTATATCTCCCGTTTTAAACCAGCCCCCGTCATAAAAAACACCTTCGTTATCCTTCTGCCAATAACCACTCATAACCTGGGGGCCACGTGCACAAATTTCTCCTATTTCTCCTTGGGGCAACTGGTTGCCCAAATCATCGTAAATAGCCACTTCGGTGCTGGGCATCGGTATACCTATAGTACCGCTCTTTTCGGTTCCATTTAATGGGTTGCAGCAAAGAACGGGAGAGGTTTCGCTCAAGCCATAGCCTTCCGCTAATACTGTCTTTGTAATTTCCTTCCATTTTTTGGCTACCACATCTTGAACCGCCATGCCCCCGCCAACGGCACCTTTCAATTTTGAGAAATCAAGCTTTTGGAAATCATCGTTGTGCAATAACCCATTAAACAATGTGTTCACTCCGGTTATGATTGTGAATTTGTATTTTGATAGCTCTTTCACAAAACCCGGAATGTCTCGAGGATTCGTGATCAAAACGTTTCTTACACCTGAAGAATACATTAACACCCCATTTACAGTAAGAGCAAAAATATGATATAACGGGAGAGCGGTAATCATTATATCCTGGCCATCATCAGACATAAAAGGTTTAAACCAGCTGGTTATCATTTGATTGTGCGCAATGATATTGCGATGAGATAATTGAGCTCCTTTAGAAATACCAGTGGTACCGCCCGTATATTGAAGCACGGCAATATCTTCAATATCCAGTGGTGGTTTAGTTAATGAAAGTGTTGCCCCCTTTTTCAAAACCGATTTAAAACTTATGGCTTTGGGCAAGGAATAACCAGGCACCATTTTCTTCACATACTTTACCACTAAGTTAACCATAGCTCCTTTAAAAAAGCCCAGCATGTCACCCATATCAGTTACAATGATATGCTTTGCAGGAACTTTGTCTAGTATCGTTTGCAGATTATAGGCAAAATTGGAAACAATAACGATGGCCGAAACTCCCGCATCCTTAAACTGATGCTCCATTTCCCTTGGTGTGTAAAGTGGATTCGTATTTACCACAATCAAACCCGCCTTCAACGACCCTAAAAAAGCGATCGGAAACTGCAAGAGGTTAGGCATTTGTATAGCAATGCGTTCGCCCTTCTTTAGGCCAAGTTCATTTTGAAGATATGCTGCAAAGTGGTTGGATAGTGTGTCCACCTGAGAGAACGTAAGCTTTCCACCTAAATTTTCATAGGCAATCTTATCTGCAAATTTCTTGCTCGCCACTTCAAACAATTCAACCAATGAAGTGTACTCATACGGCCCAATTTCTGAGGGCGTGCCAAGCGGGTATTTATTAATCCATGCGAAGTTCTTCATAACCAATCACGTTTAAGAAATCTAAACGTCAAAGAGACAAAAAAAATATGCCTGAAACAATCGTTTGAGAAGAATAGAAATAAGCCCTCACTTTTGCCCTGCGGAAACCACTGACTAGTAAAATACTTGCAGATTGGTGCGGAAAATTTCAAGTTAAAGGAAAAGATAGTGCCCCAGGCTGAGCTTATCTCGTTTGGGTGATTTTCTAATTCTCTTTTTACACTTTCAAAGTCACATTTTACCCGATTTACCCTGATTTAAGACTTTTAAAGCCAGTTTTTCGAGTAATTAATCCCAAAAATGACTTAGCTCGGAATATTATTTGGTATTTACTCGTATTACATTCTACTTACTCTGTGCAGTTACTTTATTACTCTAAAAAATAGCTTTTTATTCTTTTTTAGCATAAAAAAGCCCCTAAACGGTTGTAAAGGGGCTTCGTCAAATTAATTTGTACACAATCTTTTTCAGGATAAACAACCTTTGGCTCTTGCATATTTATTTTTGGGGATATGATCATTTCTCCAGAACAAAGGAAAGGTTACGCGCTGAATAAGAATTGCCTTCTCGCCATTCGCTTTTGATTTGAATGCCAACATGGCTTTAACCGATAAATTCATTTTTATCGGTTGGAAGCCAGTTGGAAACATTTGCATAAAATAAGCCCTTTTTGTGGTTCAAAAACCGCGTTTTTACTATAAAAAACGCAGGTTCGCTGTAAGGGAAGGCCTCGAACCTCCACGGAGAAGTTAGCTGCAAGGCATCAAGAAAACTTTAGTGGTCAACCCATTAC
>JANXRR010000330.1 GCA_025356795.1 Bacteroidia bacterium | reverse complement strand
CTGAGGTATTGCCTTGTCCGGTTAGCGAGGTCTTTGATCCCATGTTTACTATACTTCCTTTACTTTTCTTTAGGTGGGGCAAACAATAATGAGCCATATAATAGTAATGACAAGCATTGTTGTTAAGTGATTTGATGAACTTATCTGGTGTGCCGTTTTCAAGACCTACTGAATCATTTTTTCCTGCATTGTTTACCAGCCCATCTATTTTCCCAAACTGACTAATAATTTTGTCGATCACTTTTTTACATTCTTCGGAGTACGTTAAATCCATTGGTGCGAATGCCTTTTCGTTACCTAGTTCAGAGGCTAACTTTTTTCCTGCTATTGCATCGTTATCAACAATGATGGCAATGGCACCTTCTTCTACAAGTAATCGAACAATTGATTCGCCTATGCCTTTGGCACCACCGGTTACAATTATTACTTTACTTTTTAGATGCAGATCCATTTTTTAAAGAGTATAAAACCGCGTGGCATTGTTACCAAAGATATCATCTTTTTCATTGACTGAATACGATTGAAAATAGTTCTCTAGAATTGATAGTTGATTTTTGTACGATCCTGCCAGCAAACAAACAGGCCAATCAGAGCCATACATAATTCGCTTGGTACCAAATGTAGACAGCACAACATCTATGTAAGGATAAAACTCTTCTTCTTTCCATTGATGCCAATTGTTCTCAGTTACTAATCCAGAGAGTTTACAATAAACATTTTCCAAGGGAGCATATTGCTGGATTACCCTCTTCCACTGCTCGATGCTTTTAGCTTTTATGTTGGGCTTTGCAATATGATTCATTACAAATTTTTGATCAGGAAAATCTTTAGTAAAGGCTAACGCTTCTAACAATTGGTTTTCATGGATTAAAATATCATAGGTGAAATTTAGACCCGATAACTCTGAAATGCCACGATGGAACTTTTCACCTAACAAAAACCCAGCAGGCTCAGCTTGCGCAATATGCCTAAAGCCTTTTACTATTTTAGTAAGAGACGCGCGAGTGAGTTGCTCTTTAATGTTATCCGCTCGCAAATCGATCCAGCCAACAACTCCTTTTATAAATATGTTTTCTTTTGCAAGAGCAACTAGATATTCAGTTTCGCTAATCGCTTGGCTTGCTTGCACAGCCACACAACCTTGAAAATTAGTTTCCTGTAGAAGTGGATACAATTTTTCTGGTAGAAAATCATTCTTAATCACTTTCATCTCATCAGTAATCCAATCATCTTTTATTGGGTCATACTTCCAGAAATGTTGATGCGCATCGATTCTCATCAATAATTGACAGCCGTTTGCTTTTGAGTGCCCATATCATCAATGCTGAGTTCAATTACATCACCAGCTTTTAAATAGGAGGGTGGCTTCAATCCCATACCAACCCCAGCTGGCGTTCCTGTTGAAATAACATCGCCAGCAAGCAGCGTCATAAACTGACTTATATAACTAATGAGATAAGGAATTTTATAAGCCATGTCAGCAGTAGTTCCGTTTTGCATTTTTTGCCCATTAACGGATAGGTGTAGGCCGATATTATTAAGATCACCCAGTTCATCTTTTGTAACAAGAAAAGGCCCCATGGGAGCGAAAGTGTCACACCCTTTTCCTTTTGCCCATTGGCCGCCCCGTTCCAGTTGAAACTCGCGTTCACTGTAGTCATTGTGTACACAAAATCCTGCAACGTAATTCAGCGCATCTCGTTCCTCTATATAACTTGCTTTTTTCCCCATAACTACTGCAAGTTCAACTTCCCAGTCAGTTTTCACACTCTTCTTTGGAATGATGAGTTGATCATTTGGGCCTACCAACGCTGTGGTGGATTTAAAAAAGATGATCGGCTCTGCGGGAACTTGTAAGCCTGTCTCTTTTGCATGATCAAGGTAATTCAAGCCAACACAAATTATTTTGGATGGCCTGGTAAAGGGTGTACCAATTCTTACTTGCTCAGGTATGGGTTGAAGGGTATTCTCATTTTTATTCAACCAAGTTTGTAAACGAGCAATGCCATTAGTTTCAAAAAAAGTTTCTCCCCAATCTTCACCAAATGCCGATGCATCTAGCATCACATTGTTTATTAAAACCCCTTGTTTTTCTTTAGCAACTTCGCCAAACCTAAATAGTTTCATTTAATTTATTTTAATTGTTAAGTTTTATAAATCCACCATCAATAGGATAGTCATTACCAGTTATAAATGATGCTTCGTCTGAACAAAGATATAATGCCAAGTACGCTATTTCTATTGGTTTGGCCATGCGGCCAATAGGTTGAGTTTTGGAAAGCTTGTCGAACATTTCTACCTCCTTGCCAGGATAATTATTTTTGATGAAGCCATCTACAAAAGGAGTATGAACACGGGCAGGGGAGATGCAGTTGCAGCGGATTCCATCTTTTAAGTAATCCTTTGCTACTGATAATGTCATACCTACAACGGCCCCTTTGCTCATGCTATATGCAAAGCGATCGGGCAAGCCAACGCTAGAGGCAATAGAAGCCACATTCAAGATAACACCTGCCTGCTGTTTTTTCATTTGTTGTATTGAAGCATACATAGCGTTGTACGTTCCTTTCACATTTACATTCATGATCTTATCAAAATCTTCTTCGCTTGTTGTATCTAGTTTCGCTACGTTAGCAATGCCCGCACTGTTGACCAGGATATCAATTCTTCCAAGCTTAGTAATAATTGATTGGAAGGTATCAAGTACTTCTTGTTGATGCGCCACATTGCAGAAAAAAGCATACGCAACTCCCCCCGCTGTTTCAATAGATTTAATTACTTCTTTTGTGGCTTCACTATTCAGATCTACAATTGCAAGAAGAGCGCCTTGTTTTGCAAAGCATTCGGCAATGGCTCTTCCAATGCCACTTCCTCCACCGGTTACAACAGCCACTTTATTGGTATAGTCAAAAATCATTTCTTTATTAATTTAGGCTTTCCATATTTTTCCGGTAGGAAATTCATATTCACTTATCGTTTGCTTTTTCATTTCTATACTAAACCCAGCCTTATCAGGTGGCATATAAGCACCACGCTTTATCAGCACTGGATTTACAAAATGCTCATGCAAATGGTCAACATATTCAATAATTCTATTTTCAAGCGATCCACTGATGGCAATGTAGTCTAGCATGGATAAGTGCTGAACATGTTCGCACAGGCCCACACCACCTGCATGAGGACATACAGGAATATTAAACTTGGCAGCCATCAACATAATGGCAAGGTTCTCATTTACACCACCTACTCTACAACTATCAATTTGGCAGAATGAAATAGCATTAGCTTGCATAAGTTGTTTAAACATTACCCTATTTTGACAATGCTCGCCCGTGGCAACTTTAATTGGCGCAATGGCTTTCGCAATGGTAGCGTGACCTAATACATCATCAGGGCTCGTAGGCTCTTCAATCCACCAAGGATTGAACCGTTCTAATACCTTCATGTTTTCAATGGCTTCAACTACATCCCACTTTTGGTTAGCGTCCATCATTAATTTTAATTCGCTTCCAATTTCATCCCTAATGATGGATGCCCTTCGTACATCGTCTTTAAGATCGGAACCAACTTTCATCTTTATATGAGTCCATCCGTCTGCTTTTGCTTGTCTGCAAAGTCTCCTGATTTTTTCATCAGAGTAACCTAGCCATCCAGCAGATGTGGTGTAAGCAGGATAGCCTTGGCTCACTAAATAGTCTATCCGTTGTTGTTTTGTGGGTTCTAAATTTTTAAGGAGCAGAGTTGCCTCTTGAGGTGTAATGGCATCGGTTATGTAAGTGAAATCAATACATGAAACAAGCTGCTCGGGGCTCATTTCTGCTAATAATCTCCACAGCGGTTTGTCTTCTACTTTAGCATATAAATCCCATACGGCATTAACAATGGCGCCAGTTGCCAAGTGAATAACTCCTTTCTCTGGGCCGAGCCATCGCAGTTGACTATCACCCGTTATCATTTTCCAAAACACACCCATATTTTGAGTAAATGATTCTAATGTTTTTCCTTTTATCAGATAACTAAGTGATTGAATTGCAGCAGTGCATAACTCATTACCTCTGCCAATTGTGAAAGTTAACCCGTGCCCACTTAGTCCAAGCGGATGGTCTGTTTTTAGAATAACGTATGCTGCCGAATAATCGGGGTCAGGATTCATCGCATCTGAGCCGTCCATAGTTCGGCTCGTAGGGAAACGAATATCTTTTACTTCGATATCAATGATTGTTACCATCATGCTTTATTTACTTTCTTCTAATAAAAATTTTTTAAATTTTTTAGTGTTGAAATTGGTAGTACCCACATCTTTGGAAATAACTTTACCCTTTTTAGAAATAAGAAAAGTGGTTGGAATGGAAGGGACATTTAACAAGGGAGGTAAGTAACCGGCTTGCGTAAAAACCGGAAATGTGAATTCCTTTTTTTTGATGTAGCTAATTACCTTTTCCCGGTCGCTTGCTTTATCAAGTGAAAGCATAATAAAGACAATCTCATCGTGCTCTGTTTCATTGTACAAGCTTTGAATGGTTGGCATTTCTACTCTACAAGGCCCGCACCATGTTGCCCAAAGGTTTAAGAAAATAACTTTGCCCTTGTATTGCTCGAGCGATACAACTTTACCCTCCACATCAGTGATCGAGAAATCGTAATCAAAATCTTGAGGTTCATCAATTTCGTTTGCATGGGCATTCATTATTCCAGTCTTCAACATGGCTGATTGAGCGAGGGTTGAAACGCCAGTTAAGTTTCCTGTCACAAATAATAAAAAGATAACTGATAATACAATCTGGCTATAATACTTTTTAAGAAAGGGCAGTAGTTGATTCATTTATTTATTTGATAGGTGATTTTATCAAATGTCTACAATTTGATAACTTCGCGCAATTTAGGATTGCAAAAATGAATCGAATTACCATCTTTTTATTCTCTTTGATCTTTCTCAGCGCTGTTGTTTCGCCTGCACAAAAGGTAAAATACAAAGACTTGATCATTTTATTAAATGCAAAGGAGTATGAAAAAGCAGAACCCTTTCTGAAAAAGTATTTAAAAGATCATGACGATAATCCTAATGCCTATTTATTCTTAGGAATTATTTTCCAGGAAAAGGCTGCTAAGGAAGATGTTCTTAAAGACACAGAACTAGTAATTCAACATTCTGATTCAGCTATAATCAATTTTGAAATAGCCAACAAAACAATTGACGAAAGAGAAGTAAGACGCAATGACGAATATTATATAGCATATAACCGAAGAGACATGCGAACAGGGGAATTTGGTGTAACATTATCGGATGTAAAACTTGATATTGAAAAGCGGATTCAATGGGTGAAAGACCGAAAGAATAATGTTGGGAAATTGAAAGACTACTACTTAAATGCCGAAAAGTTTTATGCGGAAAGTATTCAGAAATTTAAGGATATTAAAGGTACGCTTACAGAGCATAAATTCTACTTGCTTTCTGATGACAAAACTGTTCAAAAGTTAAAAGATTTTGGTGCGTTATATGATTCTTCGATTACCGCATTTGAGAATTACAAGAGTACTTCCAAGTTAGTGGGCAAGACGGGATATAATCAGATTTTATCTTTTCATCCTATCAAATCATTTGCAACTGACGGATTGACCGGTGCTGATTTTACGAAGGATGATTTAAAACTATGGGACTTTAAAACGTGGGTAGTTAAATCGCTTGGCCTCATTGAGGATGAGATTAAAGGGATACGATCTGAATTAATTCAAACCGATGCTGATATTAATCAATTGGGGGTAAAGCTCAAAAAAGATTCGGTTTCAGTAAGAAGTAGATTGGAAGATATAGTCTCTAAATTTTTGATTGCAAAACTTAAGAAGTACGATGATGACCCGCTGCCATTGGCAATTTTCAATATGAAGATTAGTGAGTTAGAATATGGATCGTTGCTCATGCAGCACAAAAAACTTAAAGATTCTCTCGATGTGAATCTGAAACTATCCCTTGTTCGGAGTGAATTACTTTCCGCAAAAAAATTAGACAGTATATCATCAGCATTGAACGCAAGAAATATTGATGAAGAAGCCTTCAGCTATTCCGATTTTATAAATCGCGCGTATGGAAACGCTTCCGTCATAAAAAGTTTAGTTAGCGCTCTTAAGGAATTCGCAGAACATGAAATCGAATTAAAACAGAAAGAGATGGAATTGAAAAGCAAATCCTTAGATTGGATTCTTGTAGGTGCTGATTCAATACCGCTAATTTTAAACACTAAAAATAATAAGTATAAAATGGTGTTGGTAAAACCTAACGAATTTACCATTGGTTTGAAGTTTGGAGCAGATTCTCTTGCGACTGGTTATTTTTATACCATTACACCCTCGCGCATTCCTGATGTATCGGCTAATTTCGGAGTTGATAAAGTTAATTTTAAGAAGAAGAATTTATCAGTATTAAAATCTCTTTCAATAGATGATGGGAAACATCAGATTTATTTTGGATTGATTTATTCTGAAGAAAAGATGAAAGATAAATACCCCGTTACTCTAGTAAAAGTATATCGCTCGGATGGCTTGGCGTGGAGCTTTAATTATTCGTTAGATTCCATGCCCACCGAGGTTTCATTCTCTCAAGAAACAGGAGAGCTTTCTATTAAATTGACCAACGAATCTAAAATTGTAGTAGTTGATAAGAATGGAAAATTAGTAAGATAGGTTTATCTACCAACAAGCTTTTTCCAATCTTGAAATCTTAAAAGAATTCTAGTTTTCATCTTTTCATAATTTTCCCAGCTATCCGAAACGTGATAGATAGACGGTAAGGTTTTAACTAGTATTTCATCGTAATCTGCTCTGTAAAGGCCACCTCCATAATAATAGTATGTGAACATATTACCTTCTTTACTAAAGAGTTCAAAACCTAAATACCCGTCCCATATTTCGCTCAGAATAGTACAAGAAATTTCTCTTCGTTTAAAACGAAAAATTTGAACCGAAGCTTCGTCTTCAAAATATTCGGAGTATAAATCCTCATCAATAATCCATCCTAAATACATTCCAATATGTACGTAGGCTTGTTCAATTGGAAGAGAGTCTGGAAAGTTGCCAAGAAAATGACTTTTGGCGTTATCATAGATCGTCTTTTGAATTTCGGCTTTCTTTTCCATAAATAGGTAGGGGATAAAGGTCTTGCAATATAATGAGAATAATGAATTCTATCTTGTCTTGTATTTATAAGCACTAATTTCAGAAAGAACTATTTTATTGTTTTCTCTATTGATATCCGCCATTCTTAGGCTTCCATCAATTTCTATCGATTCAATGGTACTCGATGACTTGTTTATTCTTAAAGTGTAAGAAGGATTTACCCAAGGCCATGAATCAAGTTCAATTCTTGATATCGTCTTGTCTTCTACAGGCTTATTTCCCATGAGTTCATTTAAGGGGATGTAAAACAATTCCTTAGATCCATCTTTATATGTAACCAAAAGATCGATGGGCATAGGAAATTCCCCTAGTCGATTAATTGTTACAAGAGTGGCCCCAGCGGATTCTATGATGGAGCTAATGCCATAATCTATTTTCTTGGTAGTATTGATCCAGTACCTTAAATACCAATGCAATTGAAGGCCTGATGTTTTTTCCATTACCCGTATAAAATCATTGGGTTCTGAATGTTTCATTTTCCAGGTGTTATAATAGCGCTTCATTCCTTTATAGAAATTCTCTTCTCCAATTAAATATTTTAGTTGATGAAGAAATATAGCGCCCATGCTGTAAGCCATTGTTCCATACGCTCGATTGGTAGAATAATGATCGGCATGTTGACTTGCTGGCTCTTGCAATTTGCTGGCAACAAGACTAAAGTACGCTTGATAACTTGCTTTGTGAGGATTAGCTTCTTCAAAAATAGATGCTTCCGCTTCGCTGCTTGCAAAATCTGTAAAACCCTCATCCATCCAAGGATACAAGGATTCATTTGAGGCCAGAGCCATTTGATACCAACTATGAGCTACTTCATGAATCATGGTTCCGGTTACTCCACGAAACTGACCCTCGCCAAGAATGAGTGTGCACATAGGATATTCCATACCACCATCTCCACCTTGAATGATTGAATATGTTTCAAAAGGATATTTGCCAAAATGCTCATTGAGATAGCGAAATGTTTTCACAGCTACATCTTCCATTTTCTTCCAAGTGTCAGTTGTCTTTTCATTTTTCTGATAAAAGAAATGAAGTTCTGGACCGTTTTCCACTTGTTGAATGTCGTGCACGTAATCTGGATCAGCAGCCCATGCAAAATCAATTACATCTTTAGCAATAAAGTGCCATGATAGGTTTGAACCTTTTGGAGTTACCCCATTAATGATTTTACCTTTCGTTTTAGATTTTACCATACTTGACGGAGCTGGAGCTTTATAGCCGTGGCCAATTTCACCTGCATTTTGCAGAATGCCAGTGCCACCAATTGTATAGCTTGAATCAAGTGAAATAGTTACGTCAAAGTCTCCCCAAACTCCGTGAAATTCGCGCGCCACATATTGGTAGGCATGCCATCCTTGAAAATCATACTCAGCCATTTTAGGATACCATTGAGTCATAGAATAAGCCACGCCCTCACGATTATCCCTCCCTGATCTTCTTACTTGTAGCGGAACCTGCCCTTCAAATTTCATCTCAAATAATGTTTTTGTCTTTGGTAACAGTGGCTTAGCCAAAACCACTTCTAGAACAGTTCCTGAAACACTGTACGAAAGTTCTTTTCCATCTTGCTTTAATGATTGCACATGTTGATAGCCAATTTCATCGTCTGTCAATTTGTAAATTCTATCGGCCACTCTTTTATCAGGATCAGGTAAGTTTCTGGATCGCACATCCATCATACTTTCTGGCTGAAAGGCATTAAAATATAAATGGTAATAAACGTTGGTTAAAGTATCAGTTGAATTATTAAAATAGGTTAGTATTTGAGTGCCAGCAAATTTGTGGGTTTTGGTATCTAGGCTTACATCCATTAAGTATTCAACCCGCTGCTGCCATCGATAATCTTGAGCTTGTATTTTACCAACCAAAGTGGACAACAAGATAATGATGAGGATACCTTTTTTCATTTTTATAATTTGAATTTGAATAAAAGTATGGAAAGGAAGCAAGTTTTCAAATAAGCATTTTATGGCCTATTTTAAGTTGATGTAGCGAACTACGCTAGCAGAGAGATAGCCCGTATTGGTAAGGCTTAACTCCTCGTCAGGAAGTGACTTAGGGATATTGTAAGTATAGCTTAGCAAGAATGTCCACTTGCTAAATCGAACGTTGAGTGGAAAATTAAAAGAATAATTCATTAGACCGAAAACGGTAATAGTTTCTGTTTTGTAAAGTGATTGACCGTTCTTAATTCTATCTAGTACTTGCTGGGGCGTAAGTTGAAGAGGCACAAAGTTTTGCGTGCTTTCCGTTCCAATCATAACTCCAAAAGAAGGCTGGAATGAAGCCCGTTGAATTCTCTTCCAATTTTTTTTTTCTAGTGTAAGGCCTATGCTTGGCAAAACCCGATGAGCACTTTGTGTTCCGAAGTAGTAGTAATAATCCAATTTAAATTGAATGGGTTTAAAATCAAATTGGTTGGCTAAGCTAAAAGAATGGGTGTAAGAAGGAGGAGAATCTTGTCCATTTTGAGGATATAGAAAGTAACTGTATTCTAAATTAAAAAGATAGTTGGGGGAAATTACTTTCATATACCCTGCTGAAAAAACAGTGAGATATACGGGAGGCAAAAACTGCTTACTCCAATAACTGGAAATATCAGCGTACAATCCTGATGAATGGTAGTAGGCTATACCAGGCGAAACCCCCAATTGTTTAATTCCCAATGTTTGATTAATGGCAGAAATATTACTGTTGTATCCTACTCGAATGAGTAGTTTAGATGTATCCTTAAGGATTTTGGGATTTAAAAAATCATCAATAAGATCGACTGCTAAAAGTGTATCGGTTGTATTAAATATCGAATCAATTTCAGAGTAAACGTGCTTTAGTTTTAGCCTCAACGAATCTTTCTTCAGATCCTGAGCGAAGGAACTTGCAATTGATGAAATCAGAAAAAATAATAGTAGAGATGTTCTGGGCACAAAAAGCAATATCGGTTAAATATGCTCAATTCTCTTTTATGCGTTGGTTTTTGTCTCGAAAATTTTCCTTGCGCTGCTGCTGCATTCTGCGCTGTTGAAGTTGCTCTAAAATCAGTTGGCGAAAGTCTTGCTCTGCTTTTCTTAAATTAAGAAGTTGCTGTGGCGTAATAATCTGAAGTATTTTTGCCGAGTACTCTTTTTCCAAATCTAATTCTTTCTGTTTCAAGCTCAATCCAAAATCAATTAATTCTTGCTCTTGTTTGGTGTCGCCTTTTGCAGGATCAATTAGTTTTTTAGCGCGATTGAATTCCTTTTTTAACGCTTGCCTTTTATTTACAAATTCACGGTACACAGGCCAAAATTTTTCAGCTTGATCGGACGTGAG